>NZ_QKSX01000014.1:0-121032 GCF_003234305.1 Curtobacterium sp. MCLR17_055 | reverse complement strand
GTCGTATGTGTATACGAGGCACCCACCACCCCGCCAAGCCACCTACCCTTGACGGGTGGCACATCTCCTCGGCGCCGAGAACCTGCATCTCGAGTTCCCCACGAAGGTCGTCTTCGACAACGTCACCCTCGGCATCGACGAGGGTGACCGGATCGGCGTCGTCGGCCGGAACGGCGACGGCAAGTCGACCCTCCTCGCACTGCTGTCCCAGCGCCTCGAGCCGGACGGCGGCCGCGTCACGCACCGCCGCGGGCTGACCATCGGCTACCTGGACCAGCGCGACATCCTGCCCGAGGGCGCGACCGTCGGCAGCACCGTCGTCGGCGACCTCGAGGAGCACGAGTGGGCCGGTGACCCGAAGATCCGCGACATCATCGGCGGTCTGGTCTCGGACATTCCGTGGGACGTCAGCGTCGACGAGCTGTCCGGTGGGCAGCGTCGTCGTGTGGCCCTCGCGCGGCTGCTGGTCGGCGACTGGGACGTCCTGTTCCTGGACGAGCCGACCAACCACCTGGACGTCGAGGGCATCGAGTGGCTCGCCGGGCACATCAACCGCCGCTGGTCGTCGAACCAGGGCGGCATGGTCGTCGTGACGCACGACCGGTGGTTCCTGGACGCCGTGTCGACCGACACGTGGGAGGTCCACGACGGGGTCGTCGATCCCTTCGAAGGTGGCTACGCCGCGTACATCCTGCAGCGCGTCGAGCGTGACCGGCAGGCCGCCACGATCGAGCAGCGCCGCCAGAACCTGGCCCGCAAGGAGCTCGCGTGGCTCCGCCGCGGCGCCCCGGCCCGCACGAGCAAGCCGAAGTTCCGCATCGACGCGGCGAACGCCCTGATCGACGACGTCCCGCCGATCCGCGACACGGTCGCGCTGTCCCGGACGGCGACCGCGCGCCTCGGCAAGGACGTCGTCGACCTGCTCGACGTGAGCGTCTCGTTCGACGGCACGCAGATCCTCGACCGCATCGAGTGGCGCATCGCTCCGGGGGAGCGGACCGGCATCCTCGGCCCGAACGGCGCCGGCAAGTCCACGCTGCTCAACCTGGTCTCCGGCCGGCTGCAGCCGACCAGCGGGCGGGTGAAGACCGGCAAGACGGTGCAGGTCGCGGTGCTCGACCAGCAGCTCGCCGACCTGCAGCAGTTCGCCGACGACCGCGTGCGCGAGGTGGTGGCCCGCAAGAAGACGAGCTACGTCGCCGACGGCAAGGAGATGACGCCGTCGCAGCTGCTCGAGCGGCTCGGCTTCACCTCGGAGCAGCTCTCCACACCGGTCAAGGACCTGTCCGGTGGGCAGAAGCGGCGCCTGCAGCTCATGCTCATCCTGCTCGACGAGCCGAACGTGCTCATCCTCGACGAGCCCACCAACGACCTCGACACCGACATGCTCGCCGCCATGGAGGACCTGCTCGACACCTGGCCCGGCACCCTGCTGGTCGTCAGCCACGACCGGTACCTGCTCGAGCGCGTCACCGACCAGCAGTACGCCGTGCTCGGCGGGCACCTGCGCCACCTGCCCGGCGGCGTCGACGAGTACATGCGTCTGCGCGAGGCCGGCACCGGTGGCGGGACCGCCTCTGCGGCTGCCGCCGCGTCTGCCGGGAGGCCCGACACCGTCGGCGGGACCGGCTCGGCCGGTGCCGTGGCCGGGTCCACGGCCGCTGGTGCGTCCGCCTTGTCGGGAGCGGACCGGCGGACTGCCGAGAAGGAGATGTCGGCGCTCGACCGCAAGATCGCGAAGGTCGGCGCGGACCGCAAGAAGCTGCTCGACCAGTTCGCGACGCACGACCAGTCCGACTACGCCGGGCTCGGCGAACTGCAGGCGAAGCTCGGTGCGCTCGAGGCCGAGGTCGAGCAGCTCGAGGAGCGCTGGCTCGAGGTCGCGGAGCTGCTCGGGGTCTGAGCCGGGCTACTCGACCGACGCGGGGTCGACCGCGTCCTGGCTGCTGTCCGTCGGTGTGGCGTCCTCGGGGGCCCCACCGCCGGGGTTCACCACGACCTCCCACAGGTGGCCGTCCGGGTCCTGGAAGAAGCCGGACCACATGCCCCACGGGCGCGTGTACGGCGGTTCGGGCATCGTGGCGCCCGCTGCCTGTGCTCGCTCCAGGAACGCCTCGGCCTCTGCCTGGCTGCCCGTGAAGTGCCCGATCGTGCTGCTCGGTGCCGTGGCCAGCTGCACGCCGGAGTCCTTCGCCATGTCGTCACGGCCGTAGACGCTGACGATCAGCCCGTCGTCGAGGGTGAACATCGCCGTGGTGCCGCCGGCCTGCGTCTCGGTGGCGGGGTACTCGGTGCCGATGACGCCGCTGCCCTCGATGCCGAGCAGGGCGCGGTAGAACTCAGCCGATCGAGCGACGTCGGCGACGGCGAGGGTGATGGCGTGCATGCGCCGCACGCTACGCCGGGGCCGCTCGGCCCGTGTCGCGCTTTCGGTCAGTCCCCGAGACCCAGGATGAGGCGGCGGAGCAGCCCGGCCAACTGGCCCTGCTCGTCGGCGGAGACCCCGGACAGGATGTCGCGCTCGGCGGCCAGCAGGTCCGCGATCGCCGCGTCCACGGCCACCCGGCCCTTGCTCGTCAGCGAGACGAGGATGCCGCGGCCGTCCTTCGGGTCGGTCCGTCGCCCCACGAAGCCGCGGGCCGCCAGGCGGTCCACCCGGTTCGTCATCGTGCCGCTCGACACCAGGGTCTGCTGCAGCAGGGTCTTCGGGCTCAGCTCGTACGGCTCACCCGCGCGGCGCAGGGCCGACAGGACGTCGAACTCCCACGGCTCCATGTCGCTCGCGTCGAAGGCCGTCCGCCTGGCGCGGTCCAGGTGTCGGGCGAGCCGGTCCACGCGGGACAGCACCTCGAGCGGGCCGAAGTCGAGGTCGGAACGCTCTCGACCCCACGCCGCGACGATGCGATCGACCTCGTCCTCATGCGGCATCCCTCCATCTTGGCCGAACCCGGAGCGGACAGCCAGCCTCGTCGGTCGTGGGAGGATGGAGGAGCACCCCTCGGTGCGTTCCGCCTTGGTGTAATGGCAGCACGACGGCCTTTGGTGCCGTTAGGTCCGGGTTCGAATCCTGGAGGCGGAGCAACTCCGCGCTGACCGGTCGCATCTTCGCTGCTCAATTCGAGCGACCCGACCGCAGGGGCGAGTGCGCTGCATCTGTCCAGGGATTGCCCGGAAGTGGTTCCTTCTGGTTGCTTCCCATCACTATAGTGATGTAGGCGTCACTATAGTGATGCTGGATGAACGAGGTGAGGAGGGCGTCGTGCAGCTGCAGAGCCCGTTCGCGGCGTTGTCGAGTGGCCTCGATGGTGACGTTCTGATGGTGCTGAGCGGCCTGTCGGACCGACCCTTCACGGTGTCCGCGGTCCAGCGGCTCGTGCCCGGAGGCCGTTCGCGAAACGGCGTGAAGAAGGTGCTTGACCGTCTGACGGAGCAGGGCATCGTCGTGTTCGACGACATCGGCGGGGTGAGCACGTACGCGCTCAACCGAGACCATCTCCTCGCGTCGGCGGTCCTCGAGGTCGCCGGAGCTCGTACCCGCTTCCTCGACAGGGTTCGCGGGGAGATCGCATCGATGCCGGTCCGCTACGCAGCGTTGTTCGGCTCGGCCGCGCGAGGTGCGATGCGACCGGACAGCGACATCGATCTGTTCTTCGCCGTGGATGCCGTTTCGCGGACGGATGCTGAGGACCGCATCTACGACCTCACCATTGCCGTTCACCGGTGGACCGGAAACCAGGTGAACCCCATCGTGTACGACGTCTCGGGGGTCAGCCCCGATGACCCGCTCATCGGTTCCATCGCGAGTGAGGGCATTCCCCTCGTGGAAGACCGCCGATGGCTCCAAGCCCACCTCAGGAAGGCCGCACGTTGACTCCACCGAAACTGCCGTCGACCACTGACGGCGACAGCGCTTTCATGCGCGGTCGGCTCGAGAAGGCCAAGGGCTTCCTCGAGTCAGCCGAGACGCTGTTCGAGTTCGGTGCCGAGGACGGGATCCTGGTTCCGGCGTCCCCTCATGCCGACTCCTTCGTCGACCTGTGCGTCGACGCAGGGATCGCCGCGGCAGACGCCATCTGCATCGGCAAGACCGGAAGGTACAGCAGTGGGGCGAGCCACAACGACGGCGTCTCGATCCTGCAGGATGCGACAGACCGGCCGATCGCGAAGCACCTCGAGACGCTCGTTCGGGTCAAGAACAAGGCGGCCTACAGCGCGAGGTCGGTAGACGCATCGGACATCCACAATGCCGGTGCGGCCGCCCGCGCACTCGTTGCCGTCGCGGAGGATCTGGTCTGACAGCTCACCGATCGACGCGGACCCGAAAGCATCTTCTCTGTGGAGTGTTATCGCTGTAAAGGTATACTCTTCGAGAGGCGGCAACTCGCCGCCCCACGAGCAGAGGACCACCCATGGCGACCACGCCGCACCACCGCCCACGCGTCCTGATCACCGGCGCGAGCATCGCGGGCCCCGCGCTGGCGTGGGGACTCGACCGATCGGGCTTCGATGTCACGCTGCTCGAGCGGTCGCCGGAGCAGCGGACCACCGGCCAGAACATCGACGTCCGGGGACTCGGGCGCGAGGTCCTCGAGCGCATGGGCCTCCGCGACACGGTGATGCAGCACCTCACCGGCGAAGCGGGCACGCGGTACGTGGACGAGCACGGCACCCCGTACGCCACGTTCCCGAAGACCGAGGGCCAGGATGGTCCGACTGCCGAGATCGAGATCCTGCGTGGCACGTTCGCCGGGATCCTCGTCGATGCGCTGCCGGACACGATCGACCGCCGCTACGGGGACTTCGTCGTGGGCGCCGAACAGGACGGCACCGGGGTGAACGTCCGCTACGACAGCGGCGCTCCGGAGCGGTTCGACCTGGTCGTCGTCGCCGAGGGCCGCAGCTCGCGCACCCGTCGGATCCTGTTCGCCGACGAGACGGAGTACCGCGACCACGGCGTCAGCATCGCCTACGGCACGCTCGACCGGATCGGCAGCGACACCGACCACTGGGACTGGTACACGGCCCCGCGTGGACGTGTCGCGTCGATCCGGCCCGACAACGAGGGGACGATCCGGGCCAGCGTGTCCTTCGAGTCGGAGCCGATGGGCTTCGAGCAGCTCCCCGTCGACGTGCAGCTGCGGATCCTGCGCGAGCGCTTCCGGGGCGCAGGGTGGCAGACGGAGCGGATCCTCGACGGGTTCAGGGAGCGGTCTGACGAGTTCTACACGCAGCGGATGGAACAGGTCGTGGTGTCGCGATGGAGCAAGGGCCGGATCGCGCTGCTCGGTGACGCGGCCTGGGGCTCCGGGCCGACCGGCATGGGCACGACGCTGTCCCTGGTCGGCGCGCACATCCTGGCCGGGGAACTCGCACGGACGATCGAGCCGGCCGTCGGCGCTGATCACGGGTACTCGATCCCGGACGCATTCGCGCGCTACGAGGAGATGCTCCGCGGGTACGCCGACAGCGCCCAGGGGCTTCCGCGCGGCGGTGCGCGCCTGCTGCACCCGTCGTCGAAGGCGGGCGTCCGCGCGGTGCGGGCGGCGCTCCGGGTGGCGTCTCTCGGTCCGGTCCGCGGCTTCGCCCAGAAGTACCTGCTGACGAGCGAGAAGCACGTCCCCGTCCTGCCGCACTACCCGACACTGCAGGGGGCCCGGAAGGCGGCAGAATCGATCGCATGACCGACCTGCGCTCCCAGACCCTCGAGGCGCTCCGCCACTACGCCGTCCGGTACCAGGAGTCGGCGCTCCACTTCGCAGCATGGATGGAGCTGCCGACCTCGGACGGCGTCGCGCTGGGGGAGATCCTCTGGGCGGAGACCGAGGGCGAGCCGATGACGGGCACGCGGCTCGCCCGGCGGATCGGGATGACCTCGGGTGCGGCGAACGCGTTGGTCAACCGACTGGAGGAGCGTGGCTTGATCGTGCGGAGCCGCGAGAGCGCGGACCGTCGGGTCGTCACCCTCCGCGTCACCGATCTCACCCGGGAACGCAGCAGTGGGTTCCTCGGGTCACGTGCCGCGGAGCTCGACGAGGCGATCGGTTCGTACGACGACGACACGTTGATGGTGGTGCGCGACTTCCTGCTCCGCTTCGCCGCGGTCCTGCCGCAGGAGACGGCTCCGTCGAAAAGCTGACTAGACCGGTCCGGTCAGCCGCTCGTCACCACGAACTCGGCGCGTAGTCCTTCAGGAAGACACCGAACACGTCCTCGCCCGCTTCGCCCCGGACGATCGGGTCGTAGACACGGGCTGCCCCGTCGACCAGGTCGAGCGGCGCGTGGAAGCCCTCCTCGGCGAGCCGGACCTTGGTCGGGTGCGGCCGTTCGTCGGTGATCCACCCGGTGTCGACGCTCGTCATCAGGATGTTGTCGGTCTCGAACATCTCCTGCGCGCTCGTGCGGGTGAGCATGTTCACGGCGGCCTTCGCCATGTTCGTGTGCGGGTGACCCGGCCCCTTGTAGGCGCGGCCGAACACCCCTTCCATGGCGCTGACGTTCACCACGTAGGTGCGGCGTCCGGTGCTCGCGGCCATGGCGGGGCGGAGCTTCGAGATGAGGATGAACGGCGCCGTGGTGTTGGCCAGCTGGACCTCGAGCATCTCGAGCGGGTCGACCTCGTCCACCTGCTGGGTCCACGAGTTCTCGTCGTGCAGGTCGGGGACCAGGCCGCCGGCGTCGATGGCGGTGCCGAGGGCGAGTCGTTCGAGCGAGCTCGATCCCGGCGCCATCGCCTGTTCGGTCAGCTCGTCGGCTCGGGCTGCGGCGGCCGCGAGGATCGGGTGCGCGGCAACTGAACGGGCGAGCGCCAGCGGGTGCTGGTCATTGGTGTGCCCGAAGGTCACGAGTTCGGGCAGCGGTCCGTCGGGCAGCGGCGCGAGTTCCGCGTCGACCAGCGGCTGGTAGGCCCCGGTCGACCGGCGCACGGTCTGCGTGGCGTTGTTGATCAGGATGTCGAGGGGGCCGGACGCGGCGACGTCCTCGGCGAGCCCGATCACCTGGGCGGGGTCACGCAGGTCGATGCCGACGACCTTCAGACGGTCCATCCAGTCGGCGGAGTCGGGCAGGCTCGCGAACCGGCGCACCGCGTCGCGGGGGAACCGCGTGGTGATGGTGGTGTGGGCCCCGTCGCGCAGCAGCCGGAGGGCGATGTACATGCCGATCTTCGCGCGACCGCCCGTGAGCAGCGCCCGCTTGCCGGTCAGGTCCGTCCGGGCGTCGCGCTTCGCGTGGCTCAGACGAGCGCACGACGGGCAGAGCTGGTGGTAGAACGCATCGACGACCGTGTAGTGCTGCTTGCACATGTAGCAGGGCCGTGACTTCAGCAGCGTGCCCGCGGTCGTCGATGCGGTCGAGGCGCTGATCAGGACGCCTCGGGTCTCGTCGTCGATCCGGTCGGCGGCCCCGGTGGCGGTGGCGGCGATCACCCGGCGGTCGGCCTCGGCGATGACGCCGCGCTTCTCGAGACGGTGCGCACGCTTGACGGCCTTGAACATCTTCGCCGTGGCCTGGCGGACCCGGATGAAGTCCGGGTGCGTCTCGTCGATCGACGGCAGCTGCTCGAGCACCCGGAGCGCGACGGTCAGGTCGTCGGGGTCGATGCCGCTGGGTTCGGGGTGCTCGGAGCTCACACGCGATCCTACGTCGGGACCGAGCGCCGGTCAGACGAGCTGCTGCTCCATGCACACGCTCGTCGGGTCGTCGACGTACGGGCCGAACCGGGGGATGTCCGCGTACCCGGCCTTCCGGTACAGCGCGATCGCCGCGGCCTGCGGCAGACCGGTCTCGAGCCGGACGGTCCCGATGCCGACCGCGCGGGCCCGGTCGTGCAGGGCGTCGAGCAACCGCGTCCCCACGCCGAGCCCACGCGCGGCGTCGCTCACGAACATGCGCTTGACCTCGCCGGTGCCGTCGCCGGCGTCGACGAGCGCCACCGTGCCGAGGGCGGTGCCGTCCTCGCGCGCCACCAGGAACGTGACGTCGGGCTGGTCCAGGTCGTCGACGTCGAGGGCGTGGTAGTTCTCGGCCGCGTACAGGCTCAGTCCGTAGTCGTCGCCCTGCTGTAGCAGGTGCAGGACGTCGTCCTGCCGGGGGCTCTCGATCCGCACGGTCAGCACCGTCACACAGTAGCGAGGACGACGAGAACAGTGGGCAGACGAGGCCCCCGGCCGACGGTGATCAGGCCAGGAGTCCCTCGCTGACCTCCCACAGCCGCCGGGCATCGTCGGCGTCGAGCATCGCCGAGTTCGCGTCCGACGGGATGCGGTCGGCGGTGAGGGGAAGGACCCGGTCGTCGATCACGGCGACGTCGCTGTCCTTCAGGTAGACCCCGCCGACGCCGTCGAGCAGCGGGCTCGCGGCACCGAACACGAGCGTGGCTGCGCCCTGCTCGACGGTCTTCTTGCCGACCTCGGGGTCGATGACGGTCGCCCCGTGGTCGTCGACCAGTCCTTGCTCGCGGTAGGAGGCGATCCGCGAAGCGTCGTGCGGGCCGGGTCCGATGATGACCCCGGGGTGTGCGGCGAAGGCGCGGATGCCCTGGTCGGCGTACCGCCGGTCGAGCTCCACCGTGAACAGGACGTTGGCGCGCTTCGACTGCCCGTACGCGGTGACCGGGTCGTACCCGTGCGCGAACGTCAGGTCGTCCCACCGGATCTGCCCGAACCGCGCCGCACCGGAGGTGACGGTCAGGACCCGCGCACCACGGGCCTCCAGGAGGGCGGGGAGGAGCGCCCGCGTGAGCTGGAAGTGCCCGAGGTGGGTCGTCGAGAACGCCAGTTCGTTGCCGCGGCCGTCGAGCCGGCGGTCCGGGGTGAAGAGCATCGCGGCACTGTTCACGAGCATGTGCAGTGGGCGGCCGGAGGCCGACCAGCGCGCGGCGAAGGCATCGACCGACGACGGGTCGGTGAGGTCGAGGGCCTCGATGCGGATGCCCGGGATGTCGGCGACGGCTGCGGATGCCCGGTCGACGTCACGGGAGGCGACGGTGACGTCGGCGCCGGCCGCCGCGAGGGCGCGGCTGGTCTCACGGCCGAGGCGGCTGTGTCCGCCGGTCACGACGACGTTCCGGCCGGTCAGGTCGATGCCGTCCAGGACGTCGGCGGCGGTGGACCCGGCGGTGAACGGAGTGGGCAGGGGGTGCTGGTCGGTGATCACGAGTGGTACTCCTTCGATTCGATGTGGCCGACGGCGGTAGCGGGGCCGACAGCGTCGGCGACCGCCGACCACGCGTCGGGGTCGAGCCCGAGCTCGGTCCGGAGGAACGCCGTCGTGGTGTGGCGGACGAGGTCCACACGCTCGGGGCTCTCGTCCGTGGTGGCGGTCGACTCGTAGTCCTGGATCCCGCCGAGCAGGTGCTCGCCGCCGTGGAGTGTCACCAGGTGCCGCGCGCCGGGGCTCAGGTGGTAGACGTCGGTGAACCAGTCCGGGCCTCGGGTCGAGAGCTGGGACTGGTCGTGGTCGCCGGCGACGACCAGTGACGGGGTGTGCAGCTGGCTGAAGTCGGGGCTCATGAACGCGAAGTGCTCCTGCGCGAACGGCGCGAGGTCGCCGCGCGCGATCCCGGTGGTGGACAGCAGGACCCCGGCGCGCACGCGGTGGTCGGTGCGGTCCGCGCCCGGCCGCCCGTCGGCGCCCAGGACGCGGCCCCCGAGCAGCATGCCCACGGACTGTCCGCCCCACGAGTGTCCGACCGCGGCGATGCGCGCGGTGTCGACGCGCCCGCTCAGACCGGGGACCGCATCGATGATCTGGTCGAGGTCGTCGAGCACCCGCTCGAGGTCGTCGACGCGCGTCTGCCAGATGGTCGGGTAGCGCGGGTCCTCGAGCGTCAGCCCGTAGGCCTTCGCGTCGAGGAAGGTCGGTTGGACGACGACGAAGCCGTTCGCGGTCCAGTGGTCGACCAGGGGGTCGCCGCCGGTCATGGACTGGCCGAAGCCGTGGGCGAAGACGATGACGGGCAGGTCCGTTCCGGTCGTCGGTGCGGTGATCCGGACCTCGAGGTCCTGACCGCGCGAGGGTGCGGGAAGCGTGACGGGGCGCACGCTGATGACCTGCGGTCGAGGTGCTGTGGGTGCCATGTGGGCCTTTCCGGGATGCGGTGTCGCCCGTGGTCGGAGCGATCGTCGTCCGAAACGGAGCGACGTTCCGGAACGATACGGAACAACGATCCGGATTGCAAGAGGAAGCGGAGCGCTGTTCCGCATCGCGTCGGTGTCGTGCGATGATCGACGCATGAGCACCCCGTCGCCCGACCCCGCGCCGCGTCGCCGTCGCGACGTCGAGCGCAACGAGCGCACGATCCTCGACGCCGCTGCCGCGGTCTTCGCCGCCTCGGGCGTCGGCGCACCGGTGCGCGAGGTCGCCACCGCCGCGGGGGTCGGGGTCGGCACGCTCTACCGGCACTTCCCGACCCGTTCGGACCTGGTCGTCGCCGTCTACCGGCACCAGATCGAGGCCCTGGTCGACGCGGGGCCGGCGCTGCTCGACTCGGAGCCGACACCGTTCGCCGCCCTGCTGCGCTGGTTGCACCAGTTCGTCGATTTCCTCGGCACCAAGCACGGTCTGGCGCGCGTCTGGGAGGGCGACGCCGACGGCTTCACGGCGCTGCACACCCTGTTCGTCGACGAGCTCGTGCCCGTGCTCGGCCGACTGCTCGACGCCGCGCGGGCGTCCGGCGAGGTGGCCGCGCCGACCCCGCCGTACCAGCTGCTCCGGGCCGTCGGCGACCTGGTGGCGTGGAGTCCCCAGGACCCCGACTACGACGTCCGGACGATCGTGACCCTCCTGGTCACCGGGCTGCGGCAGGCGCAGCCGACGGTGACCGACAGCGCGTAGCCGGCCACGTGCACTGGTCGCGACCGGCACCGGACTGGAGGCGCGGTGCGGGCCCGTGACGGGCCTCCCGTCCGGCGTCGCGACCGTCTCGGGCCGCACCAGCGCCGTCGGGGCCGGTCCGCTCAGACCCCGCCCGGCTCCGCGGGGTCGGACTCGGTGTCCCCGTGCTCCGGCAACACGTCGACGTCGGTGACCGTGTACCCGAGCGGCACCTGGCCCAGCGCGAGCAGGAGCGCCGTCCGCCGGTCGTCGTGCTCGGTCTCGATCACCCGTCGCTCGGTCGGGACGACGACGAGTCGGACCCGGTGCGTCACGGGTGCCCCCATGCGGCGGTGCCGCGCGGGCGTCGCCCGGCGTGCTGACCACGTCGCCGACGCAGCAGCAGGTGGCGGACCGCGAGCAGGTGCGGGAACTCGACGAGCATGCCGACGACGATCGCCGTGGTGACCAGCGGCTGGTGGGGGAGTGCGGCGCTCGTCAGCCCGATCATCAGGGGTGCGTTGCGGGCCGCCGTCGTCATCGCGAGCAGTGCCGACCGCGGGTACGACAGGGCGGCGAGGCGTGACGCCCACTCGGCTGCGATGAACGTGACGGCGAAGAAGACCACCGCGCACCCCAGCACGGCGACGAACACCGGCAGGTTCGCCAGCAGCAGCCCGATGTGCGAGGCGAAGAGCCCGGCGACCATCGCGCCCACGATCCAGGGGACCGCGCGGCCGGGCAGGGCGGCGGCGCGGGCTCGAGCGCCGTCCGGCAGGAGCGAGATCCCGAGGCGGATCACCACGGCGATCGCGGCGGGCAGGACGAACCACTGCAGCAGGGTGCCGATGGTGCCCACGGCGTCGATGCCGACGTTGCCGCCCAAGACCGTGATCCACACCGGGAACAGCAGCAGCTGGGTGACCATGTTGATCGGCAGCAGGGTCGCCCCCACGGCGGTGTCCCCGTCGCTCAGGCGGGTGAACGCCAGGAACCAGTCGGTGCAGGGCGCCAGGAAGTACAGCATCACGCCGAGCTGCACGGCCGGGTGTCCGGGCAGGGCCACGCGCGTGAGCAGGAACGCGACGAGCGGGGCGAGCAGGAAGTTCATGCTCCAGGCGATGCCGATGACCTTCCAGGCGCCGGGCGTCCGTGGCAGGCGGTGCAGGGGGACGTCGACGAACAGGGCGACGACCAGGGTGATCACCAACGCATCCACCACCGAGCCCATCGCGTCGCCGGCCGAGGGTGAGGCGCCGCCGATCACCGACCCGAGCAGTATGGCGCCGCCGACGATCGCGGGGGTGGCCCAGAGTCGTGCACCGGCGGGGCGGGCGGCCCGCTGTGCCGGCATCAGCACGCGCATTCGACACCACAGCAGCTCAGGTCGTCGGTGAGCATCCCGGCGTCGTCCCACTCCTGCAGGGCACCGCAGTCGCGCCCTGCTCGTTCGCCGATGACGCGGGCGACGTGGGCGAACCGCTGCCGGAACTTGTAGACGAAGCAGAACTGCAGTGCGCCGTGCCGGAGCGCGGTGCCGGCCAGGAAGAGTCCGGGCGTGGTGGTCGACTCGTCGTCCTCGGTGAGCAGCGGCCAGCCGTCCGCGCGGGTGTCGAACAGGCTCGCGGCCGGTCCGAGCCCCGGGCCGTAGCCGGTGGCGAGGATCGGTGGCGCGTCCGCGACCAGGGCGGTCCGTCCGGCGACCCCGACGGTGAACCCGTCTCCGGATCGTTTGATGCCGGTGACCTGGCCGTCGTCGACCAGGGTGAGGCGTCCGCTGGCCCGTGCGGCCGCGAGTCGTTGACGGGTCCGCGGGGCGAGGCGGAACGACGGGTCCGACCCGCTGCCGGTGTCCCAGGGGTGGGACGGGTCGACGACCGTCACCGTCGCCCCCTGTTCGACGTGGTGGCACGCCAGGTCGATGCCGGACTCGAAGCCACCCACGACCACCACGTGTCCGGACCGCGCCACCCAGGCTGCCTCGGCGGACGCGTGCACCCCGAGCGAGGTGCCGGCGCAGCGGGGCAGGATCGGGTCGGAGAACTCGCCGCCGGCCCAGACCACGTTCCGGGTGATGACGGGGCCGCGGCTCGTGGTCACGCGGAAGCCGTCGTCGTCCGGCTCGATGCGCTCGACCTCGGTGTCGAGCAGGGTCGGCAGGTGGAAGGCCGTGACGACGCCACGCAGGTACCGGGCGTACTCGGGTCCGGAGGGGTAGTCGGTCCCCAGGCTGTAGGCGGGTGAGGTGCGCGGGTGGACCGCGTTGAGGTCGGTGGCCCCGAAGCCGTTGCCGGTGAAGGACGGCGTCAGGAACCGCTGGCGCTCCGGCCACCGACGGAACGTGTCCCCGACGACGCCGCGTTCGACGACGCCGAACAGCAGGCCGTCGACGGCGTGGAGTGCCAGGCCGATGCCGACGCCGGCCGGTCCGGCTCCGACCACGAGGGCGTCGAGGGTCTCGGTGGGGTGTGGTGCTGGCATGGGGTCGGTCTTCCCAGCAGCTGCGGCTGCGTCGATGGAACGGCCACCGTGGTGTGGTCGCTGCACGCCATCTTAGTGAGAACCGTTATCAACATGCCATCGGGGCATCAACCGACCGGCGTCGAGTACAGGACCGCCAGGGTCGCCACCAGTCCGACGACCACGATGGCGAGGTCGAGCAGGGCCAGGGTGACGAGTCGGGTGCGCTGCGGCCGGACGGAGGCCCGCACCACGACCATCGTCACGAACAACACGACGACGAGCACGAGCGCCGGCCAGCCGATCGCCGGCGCCCGGATCGCCATGAGGACCATCACCGCGGCGACGATCACGGCCGTGACGGCTCCCCACACGAGCCAGTTCGAGCCCGACGCCGTCCGGAGTGCGGGCTGGTCGCCGACGCGAGTGGGATCGGGGCGGCGGGGCTGTTCGTCGGACACGAGCCGGACGGTACGCGGCGGCCCCTGCCCGTGCCCGCAGCCGCTCGGCCACGAGAGGATGGGGTCGTGCACACCGCCGCGACCATCCTCGACGCCGTCGTCCGGCACATCGACACCACCGGGTTCGCCGCACACGGCATCCACGTGCGCACGAGGACTGCGGCTCCGGGCACCGAGGGCACCGCGGACGACGTCGCCGAGCACCACTGGACGCCAGACGTCCGACGCGAGATCCACTCCGCCGCGAAGGGCGTCTGCGTCCTGGCCACCGGCATCGCCGCCGACGACGGCCTGGTCGACGTCGACGAACCGATCGCGACGTCCCTGGTCGGCACGGGCCTCGGTACGGAGACCGGGCTCGCGCTCGGCGACGGCGTCGACCGGGTCACCCTCCGCCACCTGCTCACCATGACCAGCGGGATCGACATGCCCTGGTCGGCGACCGAGCTGACGGACTGGCCGGACCTGGCGGCCGAGTTCCTGCGGCGACCGTCCCGCGGCCGGGTGTTCCAGTACGCGAACGCCAGCACCTACACGGCGATGCGCGTGCTCGAGACCCGGGTCGGCGACGTCGGCGCGTTCGTCACCGAGCGACTGTTCGCGCCGCTGGGAATCCAGGACGTCGAGTGGCAACGCTGCCCGAACGGGTTCGTCGCCGGCGGCGAGGGACTGTCGCTCCGAACCGAGGAGCTCGCCCGCATCGGACGCCTGATCCGCGACCGCGGGGTCGTCGACGGACAGCGGATCGTCAGCGCGCGGTGGTGCGACGCGATGCACACCGACTGGGTCGAGCGCGAGGGGACCGGGCCCGGCTACGAGCGGTACGCGATGGCTGGGTGGGGTGGTCCCGGCCGACTCTGGCGGCTGCACGGTGCGTACGGTCAGATGCTGCTGTTCGACGAGACCGAGGCGAGCAACGACTCCGGCACCGTCGTCACCATCACCGCCGACGACCACTTCGGCGCCGACGCGCTCGCCGCCTTCGTCGCCGACGAGCTGGCCCGCCAGGACCCCCGCCGCTAGCACCGTCGACGATCCGACCTGCACGTCCGCGCGCGCCCGGCGTGGGAGGATCGATCAGTGCAGCAGCAACCCGTCGCGATCATCATCGCGGCCATGAGCGAAGAGGTCTCGGCCTTCGCCGACCTGTTCGGCGGTGTCCCGGTCCTCGACGGCCCCGTCGGTGGCCACGACCCGCACCAGCTGCTCGACATCGGCGGCGCGACGGTCGTCGTGCGCCGCAGCGGCATCGGCTTCACGAACGCCACGGCCGCGGTCGCCCACGGCTTCCACGACTTCGGCCCGGGTATCCCGGTGATCAGCGTCGGGACCGCCGGCGGGCTCATGCACGGTGTCGCCATCGGTGACGTCGTGGTCGGCGACCGGTACGTCAACCTCAACGCCGACGCCACCGCGTTCGGGTACGCCCTGGGCCAGGTCCCCGGCATGCCGACCGGCTACGCGCCGGACGCCCGGCTCGTCGAGCTGGCGATGGGTGCCGACATCGCGTGGCCCCTGCGGTCGGCGACGATCGGCTCGAGCGAGGTCTTCGTGACCGAGGGCCGTGCCCGCGCACTCCGGGTCGCGTTCCCCGAGGTGGCCGCGGTCGACATGGAGTCGGCCGCGATCGCGCAGTTCGCCCACGTGCACGACATGCCGTTCGTGTCGGTCCGGTGCATCAGCGACCTCTGCGCGCCGGACGGCGCCGAGTTCCGTGAGCACCTGGACGACGCCGCGGCACGCGCAGCGCGCGTGGTCCACGACCTGGTGCTCGGCCTGCGTTCCTGAGTCCGCCAGCGCGCTCCCTCAGCCAGCCCGAGTGCCGGCGCTCACGCGACGACTCCCACGGCACGGAGGCGTCGGACGGCGAGCCGGTCAGCAGCTCCGGGCGCTGCGCCGAGGGCGTGCGACGCGATCGTGACGTCGCCGTGACGGAGCAGGCAGACGCCGACGTCCCGTGTCTGCCCGCTGTGCCAGATCAGCCCGTCGCGGTGCTCCCACGCCAGGAAGTCCGGCTCGATGCGTCCGATCCCCACGCCGAAGCGCAGGAGGTCGGACATGGTCGACCAGATCCCGGCGGCCGGTGCGTAGGGACCTGATCCGACGGTCCAGGGTTCACGGGGACGGCCCCGCCACGACCGGAGCAGGGTTCGTCGTTCGGGTGCCGGGTCGAGGGTGGCGCTGGTGATGCCGAGCGGAGCCAGGACCGTCCGCTCGGCGACCGTGGACCATGCCTCCTGCGCGACGTGCTCGAGCAGCCGACCGAGCACCGCGTAGCCGAGGTTGGAGTAGTCCCGCTCACCCGGTGTCGTCGGGGTCTGGCGCAGCGCACGCGTGATGTCCGCCTCGGACACGTCCGCGTACGGGTCGCCGACGATCCCGGCCGACATGCCCTGGTGCACACGGGGCAGGCCCGAGCGGTGTCGGATCAAGTCGTCGACCGTGTAGGTGGCGTCGTCGGGGACGTCCGGCAACAGGTCCCGGGCGGGGGTGTCCCGTGGGATGTCTCGTTCAGCGAGGAGAACGAGCACGGCGGCGGCGGTCACGGTCTTCGTCACGCTCGCCCACTCCACTAGCGCGCCCGCTTCGTAGCGATCGCCGAGGTCGGCGGTGACGTCGCCCCCTGTGTCGATGATCACGGCTCGGTTCGCAGCGGCCACGCTCGTCCTCCTGATCTGGTCGAAGCCACCATGATCGCAGCCGGTCATGCGGGGATCCTCGTTCCGCGTGGACGAGCACCAGGTGCCGGAGGGGCGCGTTCCGGCCTTCGGCACGGCCGGAATTGCGTTCCACGGACGTTCCGGGACGGATCGCGAACTCGCCTCTGAGCCCCTCGCTAGCCTCCATTTCGGGGGGCCAAGGAACCACGGCCAATCACATAGGGAGATCAGCCATGAGCGCCTACACGAGCGACGAGAACGTCGAACCTGCACGCATCACCACCTTCAAGCGCGTCCGCAAGCAGTGGCGTCGGACGGGTGAGGTCGGCTACACACACAGTGGCAGCGACTTCTTCCGCGACGACGCTCCGGAAGCGGTCCAGCGGTAACCAGCGGCAGCCACGAAGTGCCCGCCAGGAGCGATCCTGGCGGGCACTTCTGCGTCAGCGACCGAGCTGGTCCCGCAGGTACGGGGCGGTCCGGCTGGTCGTCGAGGCGGCGACCTCGGCTGGCGTGCCGGAGGCGACCACCTGGCCACCCTCGACACCGCCGGAAGGGCCCATGTCGATGACGTGGTCGGCGCTCGCGACGACGTCCATGGCGTGCTCCACCACGACGACCGTGTTGCCCGCGTCGGTCAGGCGGGCGAGCTGGGCGGTGAGCAGCTCGACGTCGGCCGGGTGCAGGCCGGTGGTGGGCTCGTCGAGCAGGTACAGGGTGTGGCCGGTCCGCGCACGCTGCAGTTCCGTGGCGAGCTTGATGCGCTGCGCCTCGCCGCCGGACAGCTCCGGAGCGGGCTGGCCGAGCCGCAGGTAGCCGAGCCCGACCTCGCGGAGGGTCTCGAGTCCGCGCCCGGCTGCGGGCAGGGATGCCAGGAACGGCGCCGCTTCGTCGACGGTCATGCCGAGGACGTCGGCGATGGACGCCCCGTTCCACCGGACCTCGAGCGTCTCGGCCGTGTAGCGGGAGCCGTGGCACTCGGGGCACGGGGCCCAGCTGCCGGGCAGGAAGAGGAGTTCGACGGACACCGACCCCTCGCCCTGGCAGACCTCGCACCGGCCGCCGGCGACGTTGAACGAGAACCGCCCGGCGCCCCAACCGCGGGCCTTGGCCTCGTCGGTCAGGGCGAAGGCGGCCCGGACCGCGTCGAACAGGCCGGTGTAGGTGGCGAGGTTCGAGCGGGGCGTCCGGCCGATCGGCTTCTGGTCGACCTGCACGACGCGGTCGATGAGCGGGTGCGACGTCGCGACGCCGGGCAGCACGCCACCGACGAGTGACGACTTGCCGGACCCGCTGACCCCGGTGACCGCGGTGAGGACACCGAGCGGCAGGTCGACGTCGAGCCCCCGGAGGTTGTGCAGGGTGAGGTCGCGGAGTTCGAGCGTGCCGATGGGGGTCCGGACGGCGCGGTCGGCGGTCGGCTGCCGGGGCTCCAGGAAGCGCCGGGTGACAGACGCCTCGACCTCGGCCAGGCCGGCGACCGGGCCGCTGTACAGGACGGTGCCGCCACCGGTGCCCGCGCGGGGGCCGACGTCGACGATCCAGTCGGCTCGGCGCACGATGCTCATGTCGTGTTCGACGACGAAGACGCTGTTGCCGCCGGCACGCAGGTCGTCGAGGACGTCGACGAGGGACTCGGCATCGGCGGGGTGCAGCCCGGCGCTCGGTTCGTCGAGCACGTAGACGACGCCGAACAGGCCGGAGCGCAGCTGCGTCGCGATCCGCAGCCGCTGGCTCTCACCGGGGGAGAGCGTCGGGGTGGCGCGGTCGAGCGCGAGGTAGCCGAGACCCAGGCCGACCAGGACCTCGACGCGGGTGAGCAGGTCGCGGGAGATCGCCACGGCGACCTCGGTGTGCTCGCCGGACGATGCCCGTGACGTCGCCGCTGCCGCGTCGGTGATCGCCGCGATCGGGCGCAGGACGTCAGCCAGGCCGGTCAGCGGCAGCGCGTTCAGCTCGGCGATCGAGTGGCCGCCGATCGTCACGGCGAGGGCGGCTCGGGTCAGGCCCGTGCCGCCGCAGAGCCCGCACGGGCCGGACTCGACGAACTGCAGCACCTTCTTGCGCTGGGTCTCGCTCTGCGAGTCGGCGAGGGTGTGCAGCACGAACTGGCGGGCGCTCCAGAATCGACCCTTGTAAGGCTTCGCCACGCGGTCGCGCTTCGGCTGCACCTGCACGACGGGCTGTTCCTCGGTGAAGAGCAGCCAGTCGCGGTCCTTGCGCGACAGCTCGCGCCACGGGCGGTCGATGTCGTAGCCGAGCACGGCGGTGACGTCCCGCAGGTTCTTGCCCTGCCATGCCCCGGGCCAGGCGGTGATCGCGCCGTCGCGGATGCTCAGCGACGGATCGTGCACGGCCGATGCCTCGGTGACCTCGTGCGCGGTCCCGATGCCGTGGCACCGGGGGCAGGCGCCAGCGACGGTGTTCGGCGAGAAGGAGTCCGACTCGAGCCGGTCGGCGCCGGACGGGTACGTGCCGGCACGCGAGTAGAGCATGCGCATCGAGTTCGACAGCGTGGTCATGGTGCCGACGGTGGAGCGGGAGCTCGGAGCACCGCGACGCTGCTGCAGGGCGACGGCGGGCGGCAGTCCGGTGATCGAGTCGACGTGCGGGGTGGAACCCTGCGCGATCAGCCGCCGCGCGTACGGGGCGACGGACTCGAGGAACCGGCGCTGGGCCTCGGCGAAGACGGTGCCGAAGGCGAGCGAGGACTTGCCGGAGCCGGAGACGCCGGTGAACGCGACGATCCGGTCGCGGGGGATGTCCACGTCGACGTCGCGCAGGTTGTTCTCGCGGGCGCCACGGACGCGGATGAAGTCGTCCGGCCCGGGTCGGTCGTCGGTCTGGGTCGAGCGAGGAGCGGGCATTCGCTCGATCGTAGGCTCGGCCACTGGGAGAAGCAGTACCGCCGCCGGGACCGCGAACGACGAAGAGCCGCTCCGCCCTGATCGGCGGAGCGACTCTTCGCGTCGTGCGGTGGTGCTCGTGGTGCGGTGTTGCGGCAGGTGTTACTTGATCTGTGCGGTGATGGTGGCGGTGCCGACGAGGAGGCCGCGCTTGACGGCGTCGGTGCCGAAGGTCTTGTTCAGCAGGCCGGCGGCGTCTTCGCTGATGTGGACGGTGGTGCCGGTGAGGATGGCGTTGTCGCCCTCGAGCTGGAGGGGCTTGAGGGAGCCGCCGTGCAGCTCGAACAGGAACGCGTTGGCCGCGGCGACCTTGCCGTTGACGAGGACGTCGCCGTAGAGCTTGGACGAGCCGGGGTTCACGACGAAGTTCTCCAGCGTGACGGTGGTGTCGCCGGCCTTCAGGGTCAGCCCCGAGTCGTCGTGGTTCAGCAGGCCCTGCACGTACGGGCGGTAGTTGCCATCCGGCGACCAGTAGGTGACCGACCCGGCGGTGATCGGGAACGACACCGACCCGTCAGCCAGGGTTGCGTCGCCCGAGACGCCGGGGGTGAGCTTCAGGGCGGTGAGGGCGTCGGTGAAGCCGGAGTCGAGCTTCACGGCGGTGGAACCACCGAGGACCTCGGGGACCGAGGCGACGGGTGCGGGGATCTTCGACTCGGACGACGAGGACACCGTGTGCACGTTCGGGGTCGCGGCCTGGGCGGAGGAGATCCCGAACGCGGCACCGCCGAGGACGAGGGCGCCGGTCGTGGCGAGGGTGATGGAGGTCTTGAGGCTCTTACGCATCGTGATCAGTCCTTTGCTGTTGTCGCGCTCGGCGCGGCTGCTGTGTGCGCGCCGAACACACCCTTGGTGGGGTGGAGAACCAGCGATGTGCGGCTGGTGAGCGCTCCGGGTGTTTCCCGGTCGTTGCAGGTGATTCGGCACCCTGCGGCGAAGGGTTTGGACGGATCTGCTGTCGTTACCGCTCTGTGACCTTCGGGCACATTCGGACAGCGGTCACGCCCGCAAGTACGTTCTCTGAGAGGCCGCTGAACGTGGTCCATCGAGAAAGGCACTCCCCATGGCATCGACGTCCAGTCGTCCCACGTCCGTCACCGTCGCGTTCGTCATCTGGCTGGTGGTGGTCCTGGCGAACATCCTGCAGGGCATCATCAACCTCACGTCGGGCTCCTCCGCCGACGTCGCTGACAGTGTCGGCACCGCCCCGCTCGTCGGCGGCGCGATCTTCGCGTTCATCCTCGCCGTGATCGAGCTCATCATCGTCTTCAAGATGCGCGACGGCCGCAACTGGGCCCGCATCGTGCTGACGGTCCTCGCGGTCCTGCAGCTCATCGGTGTCGGCGTCGGCGCGGCCTCGGGTGGCAACGCCTTCGGCTGGATCGGCGGCGTCGCGGTGCTCATCGCGACGATCCTGATGTACGTCGGCGGCGCGAACGGGTACTTCCGTCGCCACTGAGTGCGCGTGCGTGCGGATGCGCTCCTGCGTGACGCACACCGGTCGCTGAACGCGACCACCTGACGGACGGGAGGCCCGGTGCCAGCTGGCACCGGGCCTCCTGTCCGTCGTCCGCTCGGGTCAGAACGCCTTGCCCGGGTTCAGGGTCCCCGCCGGGTCGAGCGCGTCCTTGACGGAGCGGTGCATCGCGAGCACGCGGTCGCCGAGCTCGACCCGCAGGCCCGGCAGCTTCAGCAGCCCGACGCCGTGCTCACCGGTCACCGTCCCGCCGAGCGCCAGGCAGTCCGCCACGATCTGGTCGAACGCGGTCTTCGCGCGGGCCTTCGCGGCGTCGTCGCCCTCGGGCGCGATGATCAGCGGGTGCAGGTTGCCGTCGCCGGCGTGCGCGATGTTGGCGATCGTGACGTCCTGTGCGTCCGCGGTCACCTGGATCCGCCGGAGCATCTCGGGCACCGCGCTCCGCGGCACGCAGATGTCCTCGGTCAGCACCGGGCCGAGCCGTTCGAGCGCCGGGTAGGCGAGCCGGCGGGCCTGGAACAGCCGGTCGATGTCCCCGGGGTCGGTGGCCCGCTCGACGTCCGTGCCGCCGGCCTCGGCGAAGACGTCCGCGACGTGGTCGGCGATCGCGTCCCCGGCGGCACCGCGCTCGTCGACCCGCGCGAGCAGCAGGGTGTCGACGTCCGCCGGCAGCCCGAGGTGCATCCAGTCGTCGACGGCGCGCAGGCAGGTGCGGTCGACGATCTCGAGTGCCGCCGGGATGATCCCCGCGCGCGAGATCGCGGCCACGGCGTCGCCCGCCGCGGTCAGCGAGGGGAAGTACCCGATCACGGCCCGCTCGTCACGGCCGGCCAGGGGGAGCAGCTGCACGGTGACCGACACGACGATGCCGAGCGTGCCCTCGGAACCGACCATCAGCCCCGTGAGGTCGTACCCGGCGACGCCCTTCGCCGTCCGGCGGCCGAGCTCGACCACCGACCCGTCGGCCAGCACGACGGTCATGCCGAGCACGTAGTCGCGGGTGACCCCGTACTTGACGCAGCAGATGCCGCCGGCGTTCGTCGCGACGTTGCCGCCGATCGTCGAGATCGCCGAGCTCGCGGGGTCCGGCGGGTACCAGAGGCCGTGCTCGGCGACCGCGGCGCGGAGTGCGTCGTTGATGACGCCGGGTTCGGTGACCGCGTACCGCTCGTCGGTGTTCACCTCGAGCACCCGGTCCATCCGCTCGAGCGACACGACGATCGAGTCGGCCATCGCGTTGGCGCCGCCGGACAGGCCGGTGCCGGCACCGCGGGGGACGACCCGGAGACCGGCGGCGGCTGCCCAGCGGACGGCGGTGACGACGTCGTCGGTGCTGCGTGCCAGGACCACGGCGAGCGGTGCCGTTGAGTCGGCCCACTCGGCGTCGTCGTGGCGGTAGCGCTCGAGCGACTCCGGGTCGCGGAGGACCTGGTCGGACCCCAGCAGGTGTTCGAGGGCGGTGGCGTCGGCTGCGGTGGCGGATGCGGCGGTGACGGTCATGCGGGGTGCGGTTCCTTCCGGGGCGCGGCGGTGCGGTTCGGGTCCGTCGACGATACGCCGGTCAGTCCAGGCAGAACTCGTTGCCCTCGACGTCCTGCATGACGATGCACGACTCGTTCACCTGGTCCGCGGTCATGCGACGGACCTGGGTGGCGCCGAGCCCGACCAGCCGGGCGCTCTCGGCGTCGAGGGCCGCGAGCCGTTCGGCACCGGCCATCCCGGTTCCGACCCGGACGTCCGGCTCGGCGCAGTCGAACGTCACCTGGACCTGTCGCACCGTTGCCATGGCGCCGAGGATACGACGATGCGCGACCGGCGTCCGCTGAGCGCGGCCCGCACCGTCAGCGGTGGGCGCACGGTGCGCCGGACGGGAGCCAAGGTGCCAGGCCGCCACGGGCCTCCCGTCCGTCGCGCAGCTGCGTCAGTGCTGCGTGCCGCGCAGGCGGCCGATGCCCAGCACGATGCCGACGACGACCATGCCCAGCGCGAGGCCGGCCACGGCCGACACGGCGGTGTCGGCGATCCAGACGACGACGGGGCCTGCGGCCTCGAGTGCGTGCTCGATCACGTGCAGCAGGTCGTACGGCCCGTGCCAGACGGTCTCGGCGAGGTTCGCGATGACCAGGTGTCCGCCGACCCAGAGCATCGCGACGGTCCCGATGACGCTGATGACCCGGAAGACCATCGGCATCGCGCGGACGATGCGGGCACCGATCCGACGGGTGCGGCGGACGGAGTTCTTCATCATCTGCAGGCCGATGTCGTCGACCTTCACGAGCAGTGCCACGGCGCCGTAGACGACGGCCGTCATGACCAGACCGATCACGATCAGGGCGCCGAGCGTCGGCCAGAGCCCCAGATCGGGGTCGAGGCCCGCCAGCGCGATGAGCATGATCTCGGTGCTCAGGATGAGGTCGGTGCGGATGGCGCCGAAGACGAGCTTCGGTTCGGTGACGGCCTCGTCGGACCCGCCCTCGTGGTGGACACCGAACCACTCGGTGACCTTCTCGGCGCCCTCGAAGCACAGGTACGTGCCACCGAGCAGCAGCAGCCACGGCAGCACCCCGGGTGCGAACGCCGTGAGCAGCAACGCCAGCGGGATGATGATGATGAACTTGTTGAACAGGCTGCCGAGGGCGATGCGCCCGACGACCGGGAGTTCACGAGCGGGCTCGAGGCCCTGCACGTACTGGGGCGTGACGGCGGCGTCGTCGATGACGACTCCGGCGGTCTTCGCGCTGGCCTTGAGGGCTGCGGAGAGGATGTCGTCCACCACGGCGAGCAATCCGACTGACAATGCGTTCTCCACTCGTCTGACCTGTGACCGTGCACAGCGTAGTGGCCGCGGAGCATCCTGAACGCCAGCCGCGGGGCGTCCGTAGGCTCGCAGCATGGCTGACTTCACCGCATCCCAGGCCGCCGTCGTCCGGATCGAGCGTTCCGAGCAGGGGCGCTGGGACCTCTCCGTCATCAGCGACGCCGGTGTCGCGATGGGGCACGGCGTGTACCTGTTCGACGCGGACCACGACGACGCCGAGGATGAGCAGGCCGCGGCCCTCGACTTCGTGCGCGACTACGGGTTCCGGTTCGAGCGCGACGCCGTGCAGGCCGACGGTCCCGACGCCTTCTGGGCGCCGCTGCTGCCGTCCGACCAGCAGTAGGCGCTGCAGCGCGCGGGACTCAGCGCGCGGAGTCCTCGAACCCGATCAGCCAGGTGACCCCGTGCGCGTCGCGGACGGTGCCGTCCCAATCGCCCCACGGGCGCTGCTGCAGTGGGTCGATGACCATGCCGCCCTCGGCGAGCTGGTCGAACCACCGACGCAGGACGTCCGGTTCCGCAGCGCCGAGCAGTGAGAAGAGCAGCCCGGTCGCCGAGAACGGTGTGTCGCCCTCGCTCGCGTCCGCGGCGAACAGCTGCAGCTCACCGGTGAGCTGGCCGTGCGCGACGGCGTCGGCCGGGCCGTCCGTGCGGGAGAAGTCCGCGTAGGTCGCGATCTGCACCTCGCCGCCGAACACCCGCTGCCAGTGCTCGAGGGCCTGCCTGGCGGTGCCGGCGAACTGGAAGTACGGCGCGGGTCCGGTCGTGTGCATGCCCGGCAAGGTACTCCGGAGTGCGGCGTGCGGGAACCCCGGGGCTCGTCAGTCGAGCAGCGCGAGTGCGCGCTCCAGGACGTCCTCCGGACGGCCGTCGCCGTGCAGTGCCCACCAGGTCAGTGCGGCGCTCGCGGCGGCGGCCAGCGTGTGGGCGCGCACGGCGACGGCGAGGTCGTCGGCGGTGACCCCGTCCCGCTCGGCCACGTACCGCAGGATCTCGTCGGTCAGGGCCGTGACCGTGGCAGCGCCGACGTGCTCGAGCGACGGGTTCGCGCGGATGACCCGGAGCCGGTGTCGGGTGACCTCGACGGCGTCGTCCGGGAACGTCGCACCGATCCGGTAGGCCGCCCGGAGCGCCACCGCCGAGGGCTCGTCGGCCGGCCGTGACCGCAGGGCCTCGCGGAACCGTGCGGCGAACTCGTCGAGGCCGCCCCAGACCAGCGCCGCCTTGTTCGGGAACAGCCGGAAGAGCGACCGGCGACTGACCCCGGCCGCCGCGGCGACGTCGTCCATCGACACCGCGTCGAAGCCCTGGTCGTCGAACAGCCGGAGTGCGACGAGGGACACGGCGTCAGGGTCGATGGTGCGCGGGCGCCCCGTCGGACGGTCGTTCGTCGAGCTCATGGAGACCTTTCGGCACTGAGTGCTATAACCGGTGTGGCGCAGCGAGCGCCTCTCATCGAGGAGACGACATGACCGACACCACCACCGCCGGACGGTTCACCGGCAGGACCATCATCGTCACCGGAGCGGGTTCCGGCATCGGACGCGCCACGGCGACACGCATCGCGAACGAGGGCGGGCGGGTCATCGCGACCGACGTCGTGGCCGAACGGCTCGACGCACTCCGCACGGAGCTCGAGGGCTTCGCCGTGGAGACCGTCGTCGGTGACGTCGCCGCGAGCGAGACCATCGACGCACTCATCGCCGCCGCCGGCGACCGGGTGGACGGGCTCGCCAACGTCGCCGGCATCATGGACGCGTTCCTGCCGCCGGACGAGGTCGACGACGCCACCTGGGAGCGTGTCTTCAGCGTCAACGTCACCGGCCCGATGCGCCTGACCCGCGCCGTGCTGCCGCTCATGATCGCCGCCGGCAAGGGATCGGTCGTGAACGTCGCGTCCGAGGCTGCGTTGAAGGCCTCGGCCGCCGGTGCTGCCTACACCTCGTCGAAGCACGCCATCGCCGGGTACACCAAGAGCGTCGCGTTCTTCCACGGGCCGCAGGGCATCCGGGCGAACGCCGTGGCGCCGGGTGCGGTCGCCACGAACATCGAGGCGCCGATGCGCAGCGAGTACGCGGCCCGCCGGGTCGGTCCGATCATGCAGACCACCATCCCGCCGGTCGCCCAGCCCGAGCAGCTCGCCGCCGCCATCACCTGGCTGCTGAGCGACGACTCGGCGAACGTCAACGGTGCGGTGCTGCCGAGCGACGGTGGCTGGTCCGTGGTCTGACGGATTTGCTCAGATACGAGTAGAAATCTACCTGGAGTGGTAGATTTCTACTCGACCTGATCGGACATCTCCATGCAGTTGCAATCTCCCCTCGCGACGGTCACCACCTCCGTGGACGGCGATGTCCTCGCGGTGTTGGCACTGGCCCCCGGACCCCTGACGATCGCGGGCATCTGCAGCCTGGTGCCCGACCGGTCGTACGCCGGGGTCCGGAACAGTGCGGATCGGCTGGTCGAGCAGGGCCTCGTCGACGGGCACCGGACCGGACGGACGAAGTCCTTCACCCTGAACCGAGAGCACCTCGCCGCCGATGCGGTCACCGCCCTGGCCGACCTCCGGCGTGCCCTGCTCGAACGACTCCGCTCCGGCTGTCGGTCGATCCCCCTCCGGTACGCCGCGCTCTTCGGATCCGGAGCCCGCGGTGCGATGCGCCCGGACAGCGATCTCGATCTCTGCTTCGTCGTCACTCGCGGCCGACGCGCGGACGCCGAGGACCAGATCCACGCATTGTGCCGCGCAGCCGGTCGTTGGACCGGCAACGCCGTGCGGCCGGTCGTCTTCGACGAGGACGAGATCGAGGGCACGGATCCGCTCCTCGCGTCGGTTGCTCGGGACGGGATTCCCATCGCAGGTGACGGTCGATGGCTGTCCCGGAAGCTCCGTACGCTGAACGGATGACCCCGCGAACCGGCGCCACCGCACCGGGCGACGATTCGTTCCGGAGGGGCCGGCTCGCCAAGGCGACGGAGTTCCTCGACGCCGCTGACGTCCTCCGCGCGTTCGGTGGTGACGGAGGGGTGTTCAGCGCCGGGTCACAGTTCGCGAACGCGTTCGTCACACAGTGCGTCCTCAGCGGCATCGCCGCGGCTGACGCGATCTGCGTGGCTCGGACCGGCAACTACTCGCGATCGGGAGCGCACCACGAGGCGGTGCCCGTGCTCCGCGCAGCTGCCGGGCCAGCGGTCGCGAAGCACCTCGAGGTGCTGTTGGCGGTGAAGACCAAGGCCGAGTACAACGCGAGGTCGGTCAGCGACGGTGACATCGTGCGCGCCGGCGAAGCCGCTGAGGCACTCGAGGCGGCCGCGCGGTCGGTCTGACGCGCTGGTCGAGCGGGCGACCACGACATCGTCGTGCTGCGCGTGCTCCGGTTCGCCCGCGACCGCTCGCGTGACGCACTCGTGTGGCACCGACCGGCGCGGCGGCGTCAGGGCGTGACCACCTGACGGACGGGAGGCCCGTGGCGACGCCGCCACGGGCCTCCCGTCCGCCCTTCGGTCGCGTCGACGACGCGCGGTTCCTTCCCATTGCGCGCGCACTGGAAAGCGGAATCGGGCGTACCGGGCAGGAAGTTCCTGCCCGGTACGCCCGATTCGACCAGGTACGCCCGATTCGACCCCGCGCCCCGCTACCCCCGCGTCAGGAGACGAGCGCCGCCATCTCGCGCACGACGGCACGGAGCCGGTCCGCGAGCTCGTCGTTGCTCCGAACGGTCTCGCGGTGCGCCACCTCGCTGAGCGCCGACATCACCAGGGTCACCGCGGTGCGGGCGGTCTGCACGTCGGTGCGGGTGCCGACGACGCTGAGCAGGGACTGGCGCGACTCGGCCATCCACTGCATCACCATCGAGGACATCTCCGGCCGGAGCACGAGCAGCTCCTTCATGCGACGGCGGTCCTGCGAGAGCGGAACGGTGGCCGCGACCAGGGCGCACAGGTCGTCGACCAGGGCACCGTCGGCCTCGGCGAACCAGGCCGCGGAGCGCTCCGGGACCTCGACCGAGTCGAGCCCGAGCGCCGCGTGCGCCTTCGACGAGAAGTAGTTGAAGAAGGTGCGGGGGGAGACGTCGGCGTCGGCGCAGATCTGCTCGACCGTGACGCCGTCGAGCCCGTGCGCGGACACCAGGGTGAGCGCTGCGTCGTGCAGTGCCTGCCGGGTCTGCTGCTTCTTCCGTTCACGCAGCGTGCACGGCTCCGTTGCCGCAGCCGCTGCCGGGGTGGTGATCACGTGGACTCCTGGTGGTTTGCAGTGTGTGGGAGGGGCGCCCGCCCGGAAAGGGGGCACGGACGGACGCCCCGGTCGGTCACCGACGGTGCGTCGGCGTGGATCCGGTCGGCACGGACCCGGTCATCGGGCCCGTGAACGAGCCGGCCTCGGCTGCGGCGGCGCCCGCCTCGGCCTCGAGCTGCGCCTCGGCGGACATGTCGGCCTGCTCCTGCAGCGCGGAACGCTGGCGCAGCGGCGGCACCCGGAAGAACCAGGTCAGCACGAACGCGAGCAGGATGACGCCGAGACCGACCCAGTAGATCGTCACGGACGAGGCGTTGAAGCCCGCCATGAACGGCCGGGTCAGGCGGCTGTCGGCACCGGTCAGGAACGAGGTGTCGTTCGTGCTGGTGGCGCTGTCGCTCGTGGTGTTGCCGTCGTCGATCTTCTTCGCCAGCTCCGGGGTGAGTTCGTCGACCCAGTACGAGCGCTGCGAGGCGTTCGACCAGTCGACGGACACGGTGCCGTCCTGCACGCTGGCGTGCGCCTGGTCGGCGACCTGCTCGAGTGCGGACTGCTCGGCGGCCGGCGTGGCCGCGGCGACCTGCTGGTCGATGACGGTCTGCGCTGCTGCGGCGGGCACGGCACCCGCGGCGACCTGCTGCTGCACGGCCGCGGTGACCTGCTCGGTGACCGCGGCGTCGGCGGCCTGCTTCGCCTTGGCCGAGGCTGCGTCGAGCTGCGACTGCACGGTCTTCGTCAGCGGGGTGACGACGGGCGTCCAGATCTTGTCCATGGCGCCCTGGTTCGCCTTCGCGCTGGCGACGGTCGGGTTGAGCGCGGCGTCGAGTGCCGGACCGAGGTCCTTCTGGTTTGCGGTCGCGGTCAGGATGTTCGCCGGCATCACCGAGAACAGGATGGACAGCAGCACGGCGGTGCCGAGCGTGCCACCGATCTGGCGGAAGAACGTGGCGGACGACGTGGCGACGCCCATGTCACGAGCCTCGACGGAGCCCTGCGACGCCAGGGTCAGCGACTGCATGACCGAGCCGAGGCCGAGTCCGATGAGGAACATGCCGATCATCAGGAACCAGAGCGGCTTGTCGATCGACATGAAGGTCAGGACGACGTAGCCGGCGGAGACGAGCGCGGTGCCGATGACCGGGAAGATCCGGTACCGGCCGACGCGGGCGACGATCTGACCGCTCGTGATCGAGGCGATCATCAGACCGCCGACGAGCGGCAGGGTCGCGAAACCGGACTCGGTCGGGGTGAGTCCGACGACGATCTGCAGGTACAGCGGGATCGTGAGCATCGCGCCGAACATCGCGAAGCCGACCAGGAACCCGATGACGGTCGCCATCGAGAACGTGCCCGAGCGGAACAGCTTGAGCGGGATGATCGCCGCGTCGCCCATCTTCGACTCGATGAGCAGCAGACCGATCAGGCCGACGACACCGACGACGTAGCAAGCGATGGCGGCGGGGGAGCCCCAGCCCCAGATGCGGCCCTGTTCGGCGACGAGCAGGAGCGGCACGAGGGTGACGATGACGGCGGTCGCACCCCACCAGTCGACCTTCGGCTTCGCGTCGCCGGCGCCGTGCACCTTCGGCAGGTGCAGGAACACGATGACCATGAGGAGCGCCGCGACACCGATCGGCACGTTGATCAGGAGCACCCAGCGCCAGCCCGTGATCCACAGGATCTCGGAGGAACCGGCGAGCAGACCACCGATGAGCGGGCCGATCACGGACGAGATGCCGAACACGGCGAGGAAGTACCCCTGGTACTTGGCACGCTCACGCGGGGCGAGGATGTCGCCCATGATCGCGAGCGGCAGCGACATCAGCGCGCCGGCACCGATGCCCTGCACCGCGCGGAAGGCGGCGAGCATGAGCATCGAGGTGGACATCGACGACAGGACGGCCCCGAGTATGAAGACGACGATGCCGAAGATGTACAGCGGGCGGCGGCCGAAGATGTCGGAGAGCTTGCCGTAGATCGGCGTCGCGATCGTCGAGGTGATGAGGTACGCGGTCGTCACCCAGGCCTGCTGGTCGAGCCCGTGCAGGTCGTCGCCGATCGTGCGGATCGCCGTGCCGAACACCGTCTGGCCGAGCGAGGACAGGAACATGCCCGCCATCAGGCCGTAGATCACCAGGAGGATCTGACGGTGGGTCATCAGCGGCTGCTGGCCGGCGCCTCCGGAGGCCGCGGGGGCCTCGGCGGTGTGCCGACCGTGCTGCACCGAGACGGGTGCGGTGGCGGTCATCGAACTCCTTTTTCTGGCTGTGAAACTTTGCAGACCGCGCAACGATACATCTGTTGCTTCCGGCAAGCAACTAAATGTGCCCGCTACGCTGAGCGCGTGACCGACGACCGGCGTGCCGCCGAGCGACTCCTGCGATCCCAGCTCGACCGGCTGTGGGTCCGGCAGACCCTGCGCTCCTCGCTCATCGAGTCCCGGGGCGGCCTCGACCCGACGGCCCGCGTGATCCTGCGCGCCGTCGCCGGACACGGCCCGGTGCGGGCGACCGCGATCGCCGACGCGACCGGGCTGTCGCGCCCGGTGATCAGCCGCCGGGTCGCCTCGCTGATCGAGGCCGAGCACCTGATCGGGTCGCCCGACCCCGCGGACGGCCGCGCCACGCTCGTCACGCTCGCCCCCGCCGGCCGACGGCTGCTCGACGAACTGGACGCCGCCGGCGCCGAGGTGTTCGACGACCTGACGGAGGAGTTCGCCTCGGACGAGCTGCGCTCGCTCGCCGAGATGCTGACGCGACTGAACGACCGGGCGGACGCGGTCCTGGGGATCGGCACCACGCGCTCCTGACGTGACCAACACGGCGGACGGGAGGCCCGTGGCGGCTCCGCCACGGGCCTCCCGTCCCTGCGGAGCGCGCATTCGAGATACCGTTGGTGGTATGAGCACGGACACCACCCCCACCACTGAGACCCTCGACGACGGGCCCGTGGTGACGTTCGCCGATCTCGGCCTGAGCGACGCTGTGCTCAAGGCCGTCAAGGACATCGGTTACGAGACCCCTTCCGCCATCCAGGAAGCCACCATCCCCACCCTCCTCGCCGGGCGCGACGTCGTCGGCCTGGCACAGACCGGTACCGGCAAGACCGCGGCCTTCGCGCTGCCGATCCTGTCCCGCATGGAGTCCGGCAGCAAGAAGCCCCAGGCGCTCGTGCTGTCCCCGACGCGCGAGCTCGCCCTGCAGGTGTGCGAGGCGTTCGAGCAGTTCGCGTCCCACATGAAGAACGTCCACGTCCTGCCGGTCTACGGCGGCCAGGCGTACGGCGTGCAGCTCTCCGCCCTGCGCCGCGGCGTCGACGTCATCGTCGGCACCCCCGGTCGCATCATGGACCACCTGGCGAAGGGCACGCTCGACCTGTCCGAGCTGAAGTACCTGGTGCTCGACGAGGCCGACGAGATGCTCAAGATGGGCTTCGCCGAGGACGTCGAGACGATCCTCGCCGACACCCCGGACGACAAGCAGGTCGCGCTCTTCTCGGCGACCATGCCCGCGCAGATCCGCCGCATCTCGCAGCAGTACCTGACCGACCCGGCCGAGATCACCGTCAAGACCAAGACGAAGACCGCCGCGAACATCACGCAGCGCTACCTGATGGTCTCGTACCCGCAGAAGGTCGACGCGCTCACCCGCATCCTCGAGGTCGAGGACTTCGAGGGCATGATCATCTTCGTCCGCACCAAGAGCGAGACCGAGACCCTGGCCGAGAAGCTCCGTGCCCGCGGGTACGCCGCCGCCGCGATCAGCGGTGACGTCGCCCAGGCCCAGCGTGAGCGCACGGTCAACCAGCTGAAGTCGGGCAAGCTCGACATCCTGGTCGCCACCGACGTCGCCGCCCGTGGCCTCGACGTCGACCGCATCACGCACGTCGTGAACTTCGACATCCCGGTCGACATCGAGTCCTACGTGCACCGCATCGGCCGGACCGGCCGTGCCGGCCGCTCGGGTGACTCGATCAGCTTCGTCACCCCGCGTGAGCGTCGCCTGCTGTCCGCGATCGAGCGCCACACCAAGCAGCCGCTCACGCAGATGCAGCTGCCGACCATCGACGACGTCAACGAGACGCGCCTGACCCGCTTCGACGACGCGATCACCGCGGCGCTCGAGGACCAGGGCCGGATCGCGGCCTTCCGCGACGTCATCGCGCACTACGTCGAGCACCACGACGTCCCCTCGGACGACGTCGCCGCGGCCCTGGCAGTCGTGGCGCAGGGCGACTCGCCGCTGCTCCTCACCGCAGCCGACGACGCCCTCCGCAGCCAGATGGAGCGCGACGCCCGCCGCAGCGAGCGTGACGAGCGTGGTGCCCGCGACGATCGTGGCGGCCGCAACGACCGCGGCGACCGTGGTGGCGACCGCGACCGTGGTGACCGCGGCGACCGTGGCCCGCGCCGTTCGCAGCCGATGTCCCCGTACCGCATCGAGGTCGGCCGTCGTCACCGCGTCGAGCCGCGCCAGATCGTCGGTGCCCTGGCCAACGAGGGTGGCCTGCGTCGCGACGACTTCGGTGCGATCCAGATCCGCCCGGACTTCTCGATCGTCGAACTGCCGGCCGACATGGACCCCGGTGTGCTCGACCGCCTGACCGACACCCGGATCAGCGGCAAGCTCATCGAGATCCGTGCGGACCGCCGTGGTGGTGGCCGCCGCGACGACCGCGACGACCGTCCGGAGCGCAAGCCGCGCTACTGAGACGCGCCGCGTCCGAGACGCGACCCCCTTCTGACGGGAGGCCCGGTGCCAGCTGGCACCGGGCCTCCCGTCCGTCGTCGGTGCGGGTCCCGGGCCTGCGAGACGCCGTCGTGTCGGCTCCACGCCGCCGAGTCGGCGAGACGCCGTCGGATTCAGCGGCGTCTCGGGAACACGACGGCGTCTGCCGGTCCAGCCCTGCGGCATCTTGCGGTGCGGGGAACCGCAGATCCGACCCGCAAGCGTTCCCCTGGGGGCAGCGCGGTGCTGTGATACGTGGAGCCGTGACGCAGGGAGCCGCGGGGAAGGCAGGGGAACCATCGTGTACCGAGCACTCATCACCGCGGTCGCCGCCGCGGCGCTCGTCTTCGGAGGTGCGGTGCCGGCGACGGCGCACACCTCTCCGTCGGTGCCGGGAGCACCGACCGCCGTCCGCGTCACCGGCGACGCGGACAGTGCCACGCTGACGTGGCGCGGCCCGAAGCACGGCGCGAAGGTGACGGGCTGGAAGGTCGCGGTCGCCGCAGTCGCGAACCGCCACGACCGCCAGGTCGACCGACTCCACCCGCGCGCCCGCTCCGACCGCTTCGACGAGCTCTCGCCCGCGACCACGTACCGGTTCTCCCTCCGTGCCCTCGGACACCGGGGGACCGGACGCACGATCACGCTGCGCTGGACGTCACCGTCGGTGCCCGAGCCGGAGACGACGCAGTCGCTGTTCGCGCTCGACGGCAACGGTGACGTCGTGCGGTTCGCGGACTCCGGCAGCGGTGCGGAGACCGTCGTCGCGACGGACGGCGAAGGCTTCACCGCGAACGCCGACGGTGACGTGTTCACCCCGTCGGCGGACGGCACCGAGATCCTGCGGGACCCGGCCGACGGCAGCGGGGTCTCGATCATCGCGTCCGGCCTGCACCTGACCCCGGACCTGCGCTCCGACGCCGACGGCAACCTGTACTGGGTGGACTCGGTGAGCGGTGCGGTGCAGAAGCTGTCCGTCGGCACCTCGACCCCGAAGGTCGTGCTGGACCTGGGTGGCAAGGCCGTCGGGAGCGATCAGCGTTTCTGGACGGTCACCCCGGACGGCAAGGTCGTCGTGCTCGGCGGAACGGTCAGCCAGCCGTACGTCAAGGGCACCGGCATCGCGCCCCGCACGTTCATCGGGCCGACCGGCACGATCGTCGGCTACCCCGCCGGCGTGCTCGCCGACTCGCACGGCAACGTCTACGTCGACATCCGATCGACCGGTGGCGCCGGGTCGTGGGTCTGGTACCAGCTCAAGCCCGGGGCGACCCAACTGACGCAGATCGAACCGCGGTACGCGTTCGAGTACGCCGCCGCGAACGCCGACGGCTTCTCGCTCCTGCAGTCGGCCCAGTTCTGCCCCGCCCCGTCGGAGTACCGGCCGGGCGGGTGCACGATCGACCGCGGCATCCCGGACAAGCTCGTGGTGGGCAGCGGCGGGACGTCGACCGTGCCGGTCACCGGGCTGACCGCCGGGTCGCGTGGCGAGCACCTGGGTGCCGCCTCGGCCGACGGGGACGTGTTCGTCTCCGTCGACAGTGGCCCCTCGGTCGGGCTGTGGAAGGTCCCCGCCGCGGGTGGAGCTGCGCAGCAGCTCGACGCGGCGCAGTACTCGAGGCTGCTGGTGATCTGACCGGCGGTGCGAGGCGGAAGGGGGTGGGACGCAACGGCGCGTCCCACCCCCTTCCGTGTGTGGCGGCGGCGGCGGGTTGTGGCGGTGGCGGTGTCGGCGGCGGTGGTTCAGGCCGCGCCGGCGGCCGTCCGGCGGCACACCTCGTCCCACGGGGTCGGTTCGATGCCGAAGCGCGCCCGGCTCTCGCGGTCGTCGACCACGTACGGCGCGGTCCACTGGTAGGTCAGGTCGGCCAGCTCGCGCATCATCGGCGACACGAGCCCGCCGACGCGGAACAGGGCCGCGGGCATCCGGCGCACCGGCACCGCGGGCTTCCCCGCCGCCGCGAGGACGTCGGTGAGGGCCTGGCGCTGCGTCCGCGGCGCGTTGCTCGGCACCATCCACGTGCGGCCGTGGGCGCTCTCGTCCTCGGCAGCGGCGACGAGGGTCCGAGCGACGTCGAGCACGTCGGTGAAGGTGTGCGGCAGGTCCGTGCGACCGACCATCGACACCGCCCGTCCGCGCAGCGCCGCCGGCAGCACGCGCGTGACGTGCCCGTTCGCGCCGATCCCGGGACCGAGGTAGTCCGAGGCGCGGACCTCGACGGCCCGGACACGGCCGGCGTCGTGCGCGGCGAGGGCATCCGCCCACAGCGTCGCCCGGAGCACCCCCTTGTGGTCTGTGGCGGCGTCCGGCAGTCCCTCGTGCATCGGCCCGTCAACCGGGCCGTACGGGTACAGGTTCCCGGTGATTGCGTAGGTCGCCCCGGTCCGTTCGGCCGCGGCGAGCAGTGCTGCGGCGAGCGGGGGCCAGGTGCGCTCCCACTGCGTGTAGTCGCCGGGGTTCGCGCAGTTGTAGAGGGCGGCTGCTCCCTCGGTGGCGCGGGAGAGGGTGTCGGCATCGGAGGCGTCGAGCGCGAGGTGCTCGACACCGGCGATGCCCGTGCTGCGACCGGAGCGGGAGACGACGGTGACGCGGTCGCCCCGGACGGTCAACAGCTCCGCGACGTGCCGGCCGACGGGGCCGGCACCGACGATGAGGTGGTGGGGCATGGGCTCCTGCTTCCTGGTTGCGAGAGCACCGCTCTCGGAATCGAGCATGACGGTTCGCCGTTGCAAAAGCAAGAGCAGTGCTCTCCTTTGTGTGCGGTGCTCTCTCGTGCCAGGATCGTCGGATGGCACCCACCGCCCGAGCACTCGCACGGCAGACCGTCACCGCGGACATCCTGACCGCGGCGCGCACCCGCCTGACCGACGAGGGTCCGGCCGCCCTCAGCCTGCGTGCCGTCGCGCGTGACGTCGGGATGGTCTCGTCGGCCGTGTACCGGTACTTCCCGAGCCGTGACGACCTGCTGACGGCCCTGCTCATCACCGACTACGACGAACTCGGCGCCGCGGTCGAGGCCGCCGGTGCCGCGGCCGGACCGGCTCCCGGTGCACGCTGGGTGGCGATGTGCCGGGCGATCCGCGACTGGTCGATCGCGCACCCGGGGGACTTCGCGCTGCTGTTCGGCTCGCCCGTGCCGGGCTACGCGGCGCCGCGCGAGACCGTCGTGCCCGCGTCGCGGACGACGCTGGCGCTGGTGCGCGTGGTCGCGGACGCCGTCGGCTCCGGTGCGCCCGGTACGTCCGGTGCGCCTGGTGCGTCCGGTGCGGCGGGCTCGTCCGTCACGTCGACGCCGGGGCCGGCCGGGAGGCCCGGATCACCCACCGCGCCCACGGCGGCTCCCGGGGTGGCCGGTCCCGCCGTCGCGGACGGGGTCGCCACCCTGCGCTCGTTCGGCATCACCCTGCCCGACGAGGTCCTCGTCCGCACCCTGATGGCCTGGACGACGGTGTTCGGGACGATCTCGTTCGAGCTCTTCGGGCACTTCGTCGGTTCCGTGTCCGACCCGGCCGCCTACTTCGACCAGGTCATCGTGCGCCTGGCGGATGACCTGGGGTTCACCGCCACGTTCTGACGCGGGTGCTGTCCCCAGATCGGGTGCGCAGCCTGACAGAGCGCCCGCCCGTGCGGTAGACAGGTCGTCACGCCGAGGTCGTGCCCGATGACCGGAGCGGACGACCGGCATCCGACCCCCGGGTCAGCTGCCGGCCGGAACCACACTCGGGCGTGTGCGACGCGGCCGGGGCCCGCGCTGATCAGGAGGCATGCTTGCGACGCAGCACGTGCGGCGGCACGACGGACGGGGCGACCCGGTGACCGCGCTCGACGTCAGCCGACAGGACCGCCGCCGCCTGACCACCGGCACCGCCCGCCGACGCCTGGTGACCGTGCGGACGGTGGCGCTCCTGGCGTCCCTCGCCGGGGTGAACTACATCGTGTGGCGCTGGGCGGCCTCGGTGAACTGGCACTCGTGGTGGATCGCGGTGCCGCTGATCCTCGCCGAGACCTACAGCGTCATCGACTCCCTGCTCTTCGCCCTCGGGGCCTGGCGGCTCCGGGAGCGCGGCGAACCACCGGCGAAGCCGTCCACCGACGTCACCGTCGACGTCTTCATCACGACCTACAACGAGCCGATCGACCTGGTCGAGCGCACCGCCCGGGCCGCGAAGGCGATCACGCACCCGCACACCACCTGGATCCTCGACGACGGCAACCGCCCCGAGATGCGTGCGGCGGCCGACGCGCTCGGCATCGGCGTCATCACCCGCGGTGCCGACTGGGTGGACCGACCCCGGCACGCCAAGGCCGGCAACCTCAACAACGCCCTGCTCGCGACCCAGGGCGAGTTCCTGCTCATCCTCGACGCCGACCAGGTGCCCGACCCGGCGATCCTCGACCGCACCCTCGGCTACTTCAAGGACCCGGAGATGGCGCTCGTGCAGACGCCACAGTGGTTCGAGAACGTGCCGGACGACGACCCCCTCGGCAGCCAGGCGCCGCTGTTCTACGGTCCGATCCAGCAGTCGAAGGACGGCTGGAACGCCGCGTTCTTCTGCGGGTCGAACGCCATCCTGCGACGCGAAGCGCTCATGCAGCTGGGCATCTCGCGCTACGTGGCCGAGGTCGAGGCGTCCGTGCAGCGCACCCTCGCGACCTCGCGTAAGCTCCTCGCCCGCTCCCGCGAGACCGAGACCGACCCGCGCGTGCTCGCCGCCCTCGACGACGCCGAGGCCGTCGTGGACCAGGCGCGCGAACAGGTCCGCGCCGGTGAGCCCCTCGGTGACGTGACCTACGCGTTCCAGCGGGGGATCGACGCCATCGCCTTCCGGTTCGCCGCCGCCGACCTCGAGTCCGTGCGGAACGACCTGCAGGAGCTCGCGGCGATGTCGACCGACGCCAACACCTTCGCCGGTCTCGACGACGCCGCGCTCGACGTGCTCGGCCGGCGCGAGGCTTCACCGGTCGCTGCCATCGAGTCCATCGCGGTGCTCGCCCGTGCCCTCGACGTCAACCGCGACGACGAGGCGCAGCCGATCATGCCGCTGGCGACGATCTCGGTGACCGAGGACATGGCCACGGCGATGCGCCTGCACGGCCTCGGCTGGAAGTCGGCGTACCACGACGAGATTCTGGCGAAGGGCCTGGCCCCCGAGGACCTGCCGACGATGCTCGTGCAGCGACTCCGCTGGGCGCAGGGCACCATGCAGGTGTTCTTCCGCGAGAACCCCCTGGTGCAGAAGGGGCTGTCGTGGGGGCAGCGGCTCATGTACTTCTCGACGATGTGGAGCTACCTGTCGGGGTTCGCAGCGATCGTCTACATCGCCGCCCCGGTGCTCTGCCTGTCGTTCGGGGTCATCCCGGTGCAGGCCTACAGCGTCGACTTCTTCGCCCGGCTCATCCCGTTCCTGGTGTTCAACCAGCTGCTGTTCTGGGTGGTGGCCGCCGGCAGACCGACCTGGCGCGGGCAGCAGTACTCGCTCGCCCTGTTCCCGGTCTGGATCGAGTCGGTGACCAGCGCCTTCCAGAACGTCTACCGGGGCAAGCCGCTCGGGTTCCGCGTCACCCCGAAGGTGCGCGACGAGACCGAGCAGAAGCCGCGGTGGGACCTGGTCAAGCCGCAGCTGTACGCCATGGGTGCCCTGGTCGCCGCCCTGGTCATGATCGGCATCCGCTACCTGACCGGCCAGGCCGAGGGGATCGCACCGCTCGTGAACACCGCGTGGGTCGTCTTCGACCTGTTCATCTTCAGCATCGTGATCCGGGCCGTCCGGTACCGCGGCCCGGCCACCCCAGCCCAGTCCGAACACGAGTCGAGCACCGCCGGAGGACCCCTGTGAGCACCGAGACCACGTTCGAGGTCGCCGCGACGCCCGACTCCCTCGACGAGGTGCAGGACCGCTTCGCCGCGTGGTGGGACGGCCTGGGCATCGACGACGTGCGGCTCCGGTTCGCACTCGAGACCGCGTTGGCCGAGGTCGCCGCGAACATCGTCGAGCACACCGTCCGTGCCGACCGGGGGACCGGGCGCCGGTACTCCGTGCGCCTCGAGGCCACCGACCAGGCCCTGACCGCGGTGCTGACCGACAACGGGATGCCCGTCGACATCGACCTGAGTGCCGTCACCATGGCCGACGTCGAGCAGGAGAGCGGGCGCGGTCTGGCCCTCGCGATCGCCGCCCTCGACCGCCTCGAGCACCGGCACGAGCCCGGCCACAACGTCTGGACGCTTGCGTGCGACCGGTGAAGCAGCCGGTGGTCCGCGCGGTCGCCCTCCTCGTCACGATCGCCACGCTCCTGCTCGGTGGTGCGCTGCCGGCGTCGGCTGCGTCCGTGCACCCAGCGGCCGCCGTGCAGCCGGCCGAGGGGTCGACGTGGTTCGGCCCCGACCTCGACTGGGCCAGTGACTCGCCCGAGGGGTACGAGGGACGGCTCGGCGCGACGCCGTCGATGTACGGGGTCTCCGTCGACTACCCGCTCGACCGCACGGCGAAGCAGGAGCTCCTCCGCTCGGCGCGTGCGGCGGCGACCCAGGGCGCGGTGCTCGTCGTGAGCCTCGAACCCGACCGCGAACTGCGGTCGCTCGACACCGCGGACACCCGTGCCGTCAACACCGTGTTCGAGGACCTGCACGACCAGTACGACACCCAGGTACTCGTCCGGTTCGCACCGCAGATGAACGGCACGTGGGTCCGCTGGGGCCAGCAGCCGACGGAGTTCGTCCGGGCGTTCCGGGCGCTCGGGACGACCGTGCACGCGGGCACGTCGGACGCGCTCATGGTCTGGTCGCCGGGGTACGGTGCCGGCTACCCGTTCGGCGAGTCCGCCGGGCGGCTGCGGAACCTGTCCCCGGTCGACGTCGCGAAGGCGGACACGAACGGCGACGGACAGCTCACCGGTGCCGACGACCCGTACGGGCCGTACTGGCCGGGCGCCGAGGCCGTCGACTGGGTCGGGCTCTCGATGTTCTCGTACGGCAAGGGCGACCCGACCGAAGCCGCAGGTCGCGCCGTGCCGCTCACCCGCAGCGGTGAGGTCGAGTCGCGGTTCGACGAGGACTGGGGTTACGACCAGCCGCAGTCGGGCACGTTCTACGACCGGTTCGCGGCGGCCGACGACCGTCCGATGCTGCTCGACACCGGTGCCCTGTACAACCGTGAGCTGCAGGGCGACACCGAGCTCCAGGTCAAGCGGAGCTGGTGGCGGCAGGTGCTCGCGGCCGTGCAGGAGCGCCCGCTGATCCGGGGCATGACCGTGCTCGAGGCGGAGCGACGCGAGCCCGAGGCCGGCAACCGCGTGGCCGACTGGCGGCTCACCGCGGACCCGGACGTCGCGGAGGCCTTCCGCGCCGATCTCGAGCGGTCCGGTGACTTCGCCTTCGGCCCGGTCACCGACCGCGTGACCGTGCAGCAGGGCAACGCCGCGATCTCCCAGGAGTACGAGACCGGCGGCGACCAGATGGCGTGGATCGTCTGGCTGGCCGCCGGCCTGGCGATCGTGTTCCTGCTGAGCGGGGTGTTCGGACGGCTCCTGCCGAGCTGGCGCTACCCCGACGACGGCAAGCCCGGCCGTGACCTGCGCCTCGACCTGTTCCGTGGGTTCATCATCCTCGCGGTGGTGATCACCCACATCGAGATCGGCGGGCCGTACTCGTACCTCACGCTGCACGCCGTCGGGGCGATCACCGGCGCCGAGATGTTCGTGTTCCTGTCCGGCATGGTCCTCGGCATGACGTACCCGTTCGCCGTGAAGAAGTTCGGCGAGTGGGCGGCCGCGATCGGGGCGTGGAAGCGCGCGCGCAAGCAGTACGTCGTCACGCTCGTGGTGATCCTGGTGGTCTTCGCGCTGAGCTTCGTCCCGTTCCTGAACACCGACGCCATCACCACGTTCACCGACCGCGGCACGGGCACCGGCGGCGTCGATGCCGAGGGCCGGGTCTACGACCTGTACCCGAACGCGATGCAGCTGCTCGCCTACCCGCCGCCCTGGTACGCGATCCGGCAGTTCCTGCTGCTCGAGATGGGGCCGTGGCCGTTCAACATCATGGGCCTGTTCGTGGTGCTGAGCCTGTTCATCCCGGCGTTGATCTGGGTGATCCGCCGCGGGTTCTGGTGGGCGCTCCTCGCCGCCAGCTGGGCGCTCTACGTGTTCCAGGCGCTCAACCCGGACTTCCGTCCGCTGAACTCACAGTTCGAGGCGGTGTTCCCCCTGTTCACCTGGCAGGTGGTGTTCACCCACGGGCTCGTGCTCGGGTACTACCGGCGGCAGATCGTCGGCGCGCTCACGGGGCGTCTCGGCAAGGTCCTGGTCGGCGTCGCCGTCGGCGGGTACGCGGCGTTCCTGGTCTACGTGTGGGCCGGCGACCACTTCGGGTTCACCCCGGTGCCGTTCCCGGCGACGATGTACGAGTCCCTGTACAACACGGCGTACCAGCGGGTGGACCTGCAGTGGGGCCGCCTGGTGGACATCGCGTTCTTCGCGGTCGTGTCGTACGCGATCCTCACGGTGTTCTGGAAGCCCATCGCCGCCGCCATCGGCTGGCTCTGGATCCCGCTCGGGCAGGCGAGCCTGTACGTGTTCGTCTGGCAGGTGTTCTTCGCCCTGGCGATCGCGTCGATCCCCGGTGTGCCGTGGGGCGACTTCTGGATCGGGTTCGTGGTGCACACGGCGCTGATCCTGCTGGCCTGGTACATGGTCCGCAAGAAGTTCCTGTTCTCGGTCATCCCGCGCTGACCGCGCGCACGGATGGTGAGCAGGAATGGTCGGGTCCGACGTGCGGACCCGACCATTCCTGCTCACGAAGCGAGGGCGGACGGACGGGAGGCCCGTGGCGGCGTCGCCACGGGCCTCCCGTCCGTCCTGCGGTCGCGTCTCAGGACGCGGGCAGGCGCTCGCGCAGGGCGCCGCGGACCGACTCCCACCCGGCCAGGCGGTCGCGGATCGCGTCGTCCTGCTCGGCGGCCAGGGCGTCCCGGTGCGCCTGTTCGAGCACCTCGTCGATGACGACCCGGCGCCCGCTGCGCGCCGACGTGATGGCCGCATCGACCATGGTCAGGCTCATCACGTTGCCGTGCACCTCGCCGTCCGGCACCTCGCCGGAGCGGACCGCCCGGACGAAGGACGCCAGCGACCCGGCGATCTCGTGCCCGACCGACGGCGCAGCGGCAGGGGAACCGGGAGTGCCGTCGAGGTCGCTCGACGGGTCGTGGTCGCCGTCCCAGAGCGCCGTGCCGGCCGCTCCGGAGGCACGCCAGTCGCCGTTCCACGAGGTCTCGGCACCCGGCGCGCACCACGAGCCGTCGTAGACGTAGCGGACGTCGTCCTCGAACGTGAAGACGGCTGCCGCGGCCGCGTCGCCCCGGTACCAGGACCACGACGGGTTCCACGACTCGCAGTACACCGACACCGGGTCGCGTTCGAGCACGTACCGGGCGGAGTCGAAGGCGTGGATGGCCATGTCGAGCAGCAGGACGTCGTCCATCTCCTCGCGGAACCCACCGAAGTGCGGCGCCTTCGCGAACCGGGTGCTCAGCCCGCCCACGGCACCGAGGTCGCGGACGTGCTGCCGGAACGCGACGAGCTGGTCGTTGTAGCGGCGGGACTGCGACACCATGAACAGCTTGCCCGTGGCCTCGGCGGCGGCGGCGAGCGACAGCGCCTCGGCGACGGTCTGCGCTGCTGGCTTCTCGCCGAGCACGGGGAGCCCGGCCCGGAGCGCCTGCAGCGTGACCGGGTGGTGCGCGACCGGCACGGTGATGTCGAGGACGGCCTCGGCACCGGTCTCGGCGGCCAGCACGGTCAGGTCCGTGCCGACCGGGATCGACGGGTCGCCGGCGTGCTCGGCCCCGGCGCGGGCGGCGTCGAGGTCGAGGTCGACGATGCCGACCAGCTCGACCTCGGGGGCGGCGGCGACGGTGGCGAGCCAGGCCCGTCCCATCCCGCCGGCGCCGACCTGCAGGACGCGGAGCGGGCTCACGCCTGCGCCCCGTCGCGCTCGGCTGCCTGCTCGGCCGCCGGCTCGCTGGCCGCCGGCTCGGCGGTCTCGGGCTCGGCGTCGTCGAACGGGCCGCGGTAGTGCTGCCCGTCGAAGTACTCGCCCAGGTCGTAGCGGCGGAGCGTCGGGATCTCCCGTTCCCGCTCGGGCCGGGCCCACTCGGCGCCGTTCGCGATCACGCGGCGGACGTCCGGGTGGTGGTAGACGGGGAAGTCCTGGTCACCGGGGGAGAAGTAGAAGATCTTCCCGAGGCCGCGGCGGTAGGTCATGCCGCTCCGGAACACCTCGCCGCCCGTGAAGCCCGAGATGAACACGAGCTCGTCGGGGGTCGGGACGTCGAAGTACTCGCCGTACATCTCCTGCTCGGGGATGACGATCGGGTTCGGCACCCCGCGGGTGATCGGGTGCTGCGGGTTGACGGTCCAGACGAGCTCCTGGTCGTGCTCGCTGCGCCAGCGGAGGGTGCAGGTGGTGCCCATCAGCTTGCCGAAGATCTTCGACCAGTGGCCGGAGTGCAGGACGAGCAGCCCCATGCCGGAGAGCACGTGCTTGTGCACCCGGTCGACCACGGCGTCGTCGACGTCCTGGTGTGCGGCGTGCCCCCACCAGGTGAGGACGTCGGTGTTCGCGAGGACCTCGTCGGTGAGGCCGTGCTCGGGCTCCTGCATGGTGGCGGTCCGGACGACGGCCTCGGGCAGGTGCTCGCGGATGCCGTCCGCGATCGCACCGTGCATGCCGTCGGGGTACCGCTCGGCGACGTGCTGCTCGACCTGTTCGTGGACGTTCTCGCCCCAGACGGTGATGCGGAGCGGGGTGCTGGTCATGGTGTGTGCCTTTCGGGGGTGGTGGGACCCGGTCACTTGACTGCGCCGCCGGTGGCCCCGGCGGCGATGAACTTCTGCGCCACGAGCAGCAGCACGATGGCAGGGATCGAGGCCATCACCGCGGCGGCCATGACGGTCGACCAGTCGGCGGTGAAGGTGCCGATGTAGTTGTAGATGCCGAGCGTGATCGGCCGGACGTCCTCGGTGGTGGTGAGGGTCAGGGCGAACAGGAAGTCGCTCCAGGTGAACAGGAACGTGAACAGCCCGGCGGTGATCAGGGCGTTGGCGCTGATCGGCACGACGACCGAGCGGAAGGCCCGGAAGTTGCCGGCACCGTCGACCTTGGCGGCCTCGATGATCGACGGCGGGATGTTCTGCATGAACGCCCGCATGATCAGGATCGCGAAGGGTACGCCGGCGGTGCTGTCGGCCAGGATCAGCCCCGGCACGGTGTTGAGCAGGCCGAGGTCGTTGTACGCGGCGTACAGGGCGTTCGCGACGACGATGCCCGGGATCATCTGCGAGATGAGGATGCCGAACAGCACCGCGTTGATGCCCTTGACCTTGAACTGGGCGAGCGCGTAGGACGCCGGCGTCGCGATGAGCAGGCTGACGACGACGCTGCCCAGGGCGATCACCAGGCTCGTGACCAGGGCGCCGCCCTGGTCGGCGATGGCCTGCGCGTAACCGCCGAGCTGCGCGTTGATCGGGAACCAGGCGGCCTCGATCGCAGAGCCGGCCGGCTGCAGCGAGATGTTGATCATCCAGTAGACGGGGAACAGCATCACGGCGAGGATCAGGATCCCGACGCCGGACAACACCCACTGCTTCGCGCTCGTGGGACGGACGGGTCGCCGGGTGCCGCGGGTGACCACCGCGCGGGTCCGGAGGACGTCGGTGGTGGACGCTGCGTCAGTCATCGACGGCCTTCCTGTTGAGGCGGAGGTAGACGATCGCGAACAGGGCGGAGATCACGATGAGGATGTTGCTCAGCGCGGCGCCCTGCCCGAAGTCGAACTGCTTGAACGACAGGTCGTAGGACTGGGTCGCGATGGTCTGGGTGGCGTTCGCCGGCCCGCCGTTCGTCAACCCGAGGATGATGTCGAGCACCTTGATCGTGTAGACGACGCCGAGCACGAGCGTGACGCTCACGACGGGGCGGAGCATCGGCCAGGTGATCGCCCAGAAGGCCTTCCACCCGGTCGCGCCGTCGAGTGCCGCGGCCTCGTACAGCTCGGTGGGGATGTCCTGCAGACCGCCGTACAGGATCGTGGTGTTGAACGGGATCCCGATCCAGATGTTCACCGCGATGACGGTGATGAGCGCCACGGCGGGACTCGTCAGCCACGGGACCGACGGGATGCCGAAGGTGCCGAGGAACTGGTTGACGACGCCCGAGTCCTGGTCGAGCATCCACTTCCAGACCGCACTCGAGACGATGAGCGGCAGCAGCCAGGGCAGCAGGAGCAGCGAGCGCAGGAGACCGGACAGCGGGAAGTTCCGTCGGAAGAACAGGGCGAGCAGCAGGCCGAGGACGAACTGGCCGACGATCGACCCGATCGTGAACAGCGCCGTGTTGAGCATCGCCGTGCCGAACAGCTGGGACGACACGACCGAGGCGTAGTTCGCCAGGCCGACCCACGGCGCCTCGCCCGTGTAGAACGTCGACGTCGTGTACGCCTGGAAGCTCATGACGATGTTCTTGACCACCGGGTAGCCGAAGAACAGCAGCAGGAACAGGACGGCCGGCAGCAGGAACAGCAGCTGCGCGATCCGTTCGAAGCGCAGCGAGCGGCCCGGGCGGGGCCGCCGGGACGGAGCGGGTGCTCCGTTCCCGGCGGCCCGCCGTGGGGCGACGGGGGTCGCGGTGCTCGTCATGCTCAGTTGCTCGACTGCGCGTTCTGCAGGGCGTCGGCCGGGGAGTCCTGCCCGGTCAGCGCCGACTGCACGGCCGTGTAGATCTTCGTCGCGGCCTTGGGCCAGTCGGCACCGAGCTCGCCGGTGCGGGCACGGGCGTCGGCGACGAGGTCGACGAACACCTGCTCCTCGGGGACGTCCTTGCCGAACTGCTGGGCGACGTCGGTCTTCGAGGGGATCGTGTACCGCAGCTTCGCCATCGCGAGCTGGTTCGCGTCGCTGTTCATGCAGTCGACGATCTTCGCCGCGACGGCCTGCTTCGCCTTGTCACCGGTGTTCGGGACGGTCCAGACCTCGCCACCGAGCGGGGCCACGGCCTTGTCGCTGGCGGACTGCACGGGGATCTGAGCGATCCCGTAGTCGACCTTCGACTCCTTCAGACCGGGGATCTGCCACGGGCCGTTGATCATCATCGCGGCCTTGCCGGCCATGAACTGGTCGTTCACGTCGGCCTGGGTCCAGTTCACGACGCTCTTCGACATCGAGCCGTCGTCGACCAGGCCCTTCCAGAGCGACAGCGCTTCCTCGGTCTCCGGGGTCGCGATGTCCTTCTCGTCGCCGCCGTTCGACCACATGAACGGCAGGAACTGCCAGGTGCCCTCGTAGGTGGCGTTGGCGTCGACGGCGAACCCGTACTGGTCGCCCTTGGTCAGCTTCGCCGCGGCGGACTGCAGCTCGTCCCACGTCTTCGGCGGGGTGACACCGGCCTCGGACAGCACCTTCTTGTTGTAGAAGAGCGCGATGGTGTTCACGGTGGGGGCGAGGCCGTAGACCTTGTCCTCGTAGGTCCCGGCCTGCAGCACGCCCTTGGCGTAGCCGTCGGTCGAGATGTCGTAGTCGGACAGCGGCGACAGCGCACCGGTCTCGGCGATCTGCTGCAGATCCGGGTTGTCGAGCATCAGGACGTCCGGCAGGGTCTTCGACGACGCCTGCTGCAGGACCTTCTGGATGAGCGACGAGCCGGGCACCAGGCTGCGCTTGATGGTGACGTCGTTCTCGGCCCCGCACTTGTCGAGGTACTCGCCGATGACCTTCTTGTCGTTGCCCTGGTTGTAGTAGTCGAGCACGGTGATGGAGTCCACCTTGCCGCCGGAGCTCGCGGACGAGCCGCCGGAACAGCCGGCGAGGACGAGGGGGACGGTCGCCAGCATGGCGACCGCGCTGAGGACCGGGGCGATCCTGCGGTGTCGAGGCTTCATTGCTTCGCTCTTCTCTGGATGGTTGCCGGACACGAGTCGAACGTGTCGCTCGTGGATCGGGGACGACCGGACCAGAACCGCTCCGTCGCGTCCCGAGTGGGGTCGAAGCTAGCATCGAAGCGGTTAGATGGTAAAGCGCTTAGACGAACTTTTTCGGACACCGCCCCCGCTACAGTGAGCGCAACAGGGTGAGGGAGCGGCATGGCGACGATGCAGCAGGTCGCCGACCGGGCGGGCGTCTCGATCGCGACGGTGTCCTTCGTCGTGAACGGCAACAAGCGCGTGTCCGCCGACACCCGTGCCCGGGTCACGGCGGCGATGCGGGAGCTCGGCTACCGGAACAACGTGGTCGCCCGGGCACTGGCATCGCGCCGCACCCGGATCCTCGCGCTCGTGTTCCCGGTGCTCGAGCACCGGCTCGGTCAGACCGCGCTGCAGTTCTTCACGAGTGCCGCGAGCCGCGCCTCCGAGCTCGGGTACCACCTGGTGCTCTGGCCGGCGGTGACGACGGCGGACGACGTGCAGGAACTCATCTCCGGCGGTCTCGCCGACGGGGTCGTGGTGATGGAGGTCACGATGCACGACCCCCGGATCGCCCGTCTCACCGAGCTCGAGGTCCCGTTCGTCGCGATCGGCCGCACCGCCGACCCCTCGGGCATCTCGTACGTCGACATCGACTTCGAGCGCACGGTCGAGGACGCCCTCGACCACCTCACCGGGCTCGGGCACCGTCGGATCGGGCTCGTGGTCGAGGACCTCGACGGCACCACCATGGCCGACTACGGGCCGAAGGTCCGCTCCGAGGCGGCGTTCCACGCCGGCATCGAGCGCCGCGGCCTGACCGGCACCGTGGTCGCCGCCGGCGCCTCGGCCGAGGGCGGTCGTCGTGCGGCGGCGGACCTGCTGGCGCACGACCCTGACGTCACGGCCGCGATCATCATGAAGGACGACTCGAACTTCGGGCTCGTCAGCGGGTTGCGGGCCGGCGGTCGGCGGGTCCCCGAGGACGTCTCGGTCATCGCGATCGTGTCCTCCGACGGCGCCGGCGCCGCGACCGAACCGGTGCTCACGACGCTGAACGCCCCCGGCCCGGCGCTCGGCCGCCTGGCGGTCGAGTCGCTGGTCGACCGCCTCGAGGGCGGCAGCACCGAGCGCACCCACACGCTCATCCCGTGCGCCCTGCACCTGGCCGACTCGACGGCCCCCGCCCCCGCCTGACCCCCTGCCGGCCTGGAGGCGCGGGTCGGCCCCGCCACGCGCCTCCAGGCCGCCCGTTCCCACGTTTCGGGCTGAGCGACAGTTCGCAGGGCCACGAACACGTGAACTGTCGTCCACCGCGAAAGCGCGGCACCACTCGCCGCCGCCTGGCGGACAGACCAGGCTCCGCCTGGTTGTGTGGACGTACAGGTTCGCAGCACCACACGTCGAGGAGGACGGATGGCAATCGACCGGAGGACGTTCATGCTCGGGGGAGCGGGGGTGCTGCTGCTCGCCGGCTGCTCCACCCGACCCGAGCGCACGCGGGTCGAGGACTGGCCCACCGAACCGCCCGAGGGCGAGGCGACGATCAGCTGGTGGGCCGGCCAGGTCGCCTCGAAGGACGGCGGTGACCTGCGGCGAAGGCTGATCGCGGAGTTCCAGAAGGAGCACCCGAACATCCGCGTCCGGATCGTCAGTGCCCCGAGCGACACCGACACGAACCGCACCAGCCTGACGACCCAGATCGCGGCCGGCAGCAGCACGCCGGACGTCTACCTGGGTGATGTCGCCTGGCCCGGGCAGTTCGCGAAGAACAAGCTCGCGACCCCCGTGAACCAGCTCGTCGGCGAGGACTTCTTCGACCAGTTCCCCGAGGGGCTCCGGCTCGCGGCGAGTGTCGACGGCACGTACTACATGTTCCCGCTCTACATCGACGAGTCGTTCTTCCTGTACCGGAAGGACCTGCTCGCGAAGCACTCCCTGCAGGTGCCGGGGTCGTGGGAGGAAGTGCGCGAGACCGCCGCGAAGCTCGTCGACACCGGCGACGTGTCGTACGGGTTCGCGTTCCAGGGCGACGTGTACGAGGGACTGACCTGCAACGTCACCGAGTTCGTCGCCGACGCGGGTGGGTCGCTGCTCAACGACGACCTCACGAAGCCCGAGACGACGAGTTCCGAGACCAAGCGCGCGTTCGAGTTCATGCGGTCGCTGGTCACGTCGGGAGCGTCGCCACGGGCCACCCTGACATACCAGGAGCAGGACACCAACGACGCCTTCTCCGGCGGCCGCGCGGCGTTCCTCCGCAACTGGTCGTACGCGTGGGGGATCGCGAACGGCCCGGACAGCCAGGTCGCCGGCAAGGAGGGGCTCGCCGCGCGACCTACGTTCGACGGCATGGACGAGCACCACTCGACGATCGGTGGGTGGGGGAACTACATCAACCCGCACACCCAGGAACCCGCGGCGGCACTGACCTTCGCGCGCTGGATGTCGAGCGAGACAGCGCAGCAGTTCCTGACCCGCGAGGGCGGGGTCCTGCCGGCCCGGTCGGCGAGCCTCGTCAGTGCGGACGCGAAGCGGCAGGAGCGCCCGACCTACGACACGGCGGCGGGCATCACGCTCGTGCCCCGCCCGACCTCGACGGCCTACTACCCGAAGGTCTCGCAGGGCGTCTACCAGAACGGCAACAGCATCCTCGGCGGGCAGGCGTCCGTCGACGGCGGCACCAGCGCGATGGCCTCCGCCATCTCGCTCGCCCTGCAGGGAGCAGCGCTGTGAGCGCCGGCACGGCGACACGACCGGCACGGCCTGGAGGCACGGGTCGCGTCGATCCGCCGCCCCGGCCGACGGGGCGGTCACGTCTCGACCGCATCCGCTCGCGGGGCGCGTGGGGCTTCGCGGCACCGGCGCTCCTGGTGGTCGCGGCGGTGACGATCTTCCCGGTCGTGTACTCGGTCGTCCTGAGCTTCGCGGACGTCGAGGTCGGCTACGAGGGCTTCACGATCCAGTCGTTCGGGTTCGACAACTACGCGGCCCTGCTGCAGAGCGCCGACTGGTACCGGGCGCTGGGCTTCACGGTGCTCTACACGGTGGTGACGGTGTCGGTCGAGCTGGTGCTCGGCATGCTCGTCGCACTGGTGCTCGAGCGGCTCGGGGCCACCCGCGGCTGGATGCTCGCGCTCATGCTCATCCCGTGGTCGCTCGTGACCATCGTCAACGCGCAGCTGTGGAAGTACATCTACGACAGCACCTACGGCGTCGCGACGTGGTTCTTCGGGTTGTTCGGGGACGCCCCGGTGATCCTCGGCGAACCGGTGCCCGCGATCACCGGGCTGATGGTGGCGGACATCTGGAAGACGACGCCGTTCGTCGCGATCATCCTGCTCGCCGGGCTCGTGCAGATCTCGGAGGACCACTACGAGGCCGCCGAGCTCGACGGCGCGAGCACCTGGCAGACGTTCTGGCGCGTGGTGCTGCCGCAGCTCACCCCGACCCTGACGATCGCGGTGCTGTTCCGCATCCTGCAGGCGTTCGGGGTCTTCGACCTGCCGTTCGTGCTGACGAACGGCGGCCCGGGCACCGCCACCCAGTCCCTCGCGATCATGGGCTACAAGGTGCTCTTCCAGGACATCAACATCGGACCGGGCGCGGCGATCGCGACCTCCACCGCGGTCATCGTCGCGGCGGGGTGTCTGCTGTTCCTCCGGGCGTTCCGGAACCAGGCGAAGGGAGGGGACGACTGATGCCCCGTCAACGCGTGCGCAAGGGTTGGCGCAAGTGGGTCAACACCGTCAACGTCAGCGGTGTCGTCATCGCGGTGCTCACCGCGCTGCCGCTCTACTGGCTCGTCACGACGTCGCTCAAGCCGGCGTCCGAGATCGGGCAGTCGCCGCCCACCGTCTGGCCGCAGTCGTTCACCTTCGACAACTTCGTGGTGGCCTTCCGCGACAACGCGCTCGGCCAGTACATGGTGAACAGCGTCATCGTGTCGGTGTCGACCACGGTGATCGTGCTCGCGCTGGCGTTCCTCGCCGGGTACGCCCTGGCCGGCCGGTTCATCCGGGGACGGACGGCGATCATGACCTCGCTGCTCATGCTGTCGGTGTTCCCGGCGATCGCGGTGCTGACGCCGCTGTACCTGCTCGAGCGCAACCTCGGGCTGCTCAACTCGTACCCGGGTCTGATCGTGCCGTACGTGGCGTTCAACCTGCCGTTCGCCATCTGGATCATGCGGAACTACTTGCAGGGGATCCCGTCGACGATCGAGGAGGCGTCCGAGATCGACGGGGCCGGGGCGTGGCGGACCGTGCTGTCGGTGATCCTGCCGATGGCGAAGCCGGGCCTGTTCACGGTCGGCGTCTTCACCTTCACGGCCTCGTGGAGCGAGTTCCTGATGGCCCTGACGTTCAACAGCGAGAACTCGTTCCGGACGATCCCGGTCGGCATCGCGCTCTTCGGGACGCAGTTCACGGTGCCGTTCGCGCAGATCTTCGCCGCGAGCGTCGCTGCGACGGTGCCGATCGTCATCCTGGTGCTGGTGTTCCGCCGCTCGATCGTGTCCGGTCTGACCTCCGGAGCCGTCAAGGGGTGACGGGTGTCCGGCATGCGGAGATAGGTAGAGAACTTACCTAGCTGCGCATGCTGGACATTCGTCCGAGCGCCGTCCTGACCGCCCGTACCCTGCCGTCAGGGGCTCGGTGCGCCGAGATCGACGGCTGCGACGATGCGGTCGATGATCCGCACGAACCTGGCCCGCTCCCGTTCCGAGAAGGAGGCCATCAGGTCGTGCAGGTGCTTGTTCGTGCCGTCCATCGCGCGCGCGTAGTCGCGGCGGGCAGCATCGGTCAGCTCGATGTACCGGCTGCGGCCGTCGTCGGGGTTCGGGACACGGCTGAGGTGTCCGCTGTGCTCGAGGCGGTCGACCATGCCGGTGACCGCCGGGCCGGTGAGTCCCAGGTGCTTCGACAGGTCCTTCACGCGCACCGTCCGACCTGCTTCCTCGGCACGCGAGACGAACTGCAGCAGCGTCAGGTCGCCGCCGGAGACGCCGAGCTCGTCGCGCAGTCGTCCGCGCAGTTCGGAGACCGCGGCCTCGAGCCGGGTCAGCGCCGCGTTCAGGTCGACATCGCTCACGACAACGTCCCCTCTGCACGGGTCTCGTCCGGGTCACGATACGCCGCAGTCACCGCACCAGCGTATCCACATAACGCGGAGCGTGGAACGGTGTGGGTGACGGCATCGGGAGCGGGGCACCGTGGCTGACCCTGTCCCGACTCCACAGTCCGCTGCACCCGCCGGGGAACCGGTCCGTTTCGAGGTCTCCGGCGGGGACCCCGACGCGGCCGAGCGCGACCTCGCCGCCGTCCACGGCGCCGATCGGTGGTCCGTGCGGCGCATCGACGAGGACTTCTCGTACCGGTACACGGCCGTCGGCGACTCCGACGTGAGCATCCGGCGCTCGCAGCTCCGCGGTGCCGTGCGTGGCTCGGTCCCCGTGGGCGCCGATTACGTGGTGACGTGGATCACCAGCGGGACCGCGCACCTGGACTCCGGGCGCGTCCGGATGGAGTTGCGCCGGGACGTCCCCGTGCTCCTGCCGCCCGAGGACGACTTCGTGTTCACGGCCGAGGACCACGACCAGCGCCTGGTGCACTTCGGGCGGGAGTACGTGCACCGCGTCGCGTTCGAGCACCTGGAGGTCGAAGCGGCACCGCTGCGGTTCGACCCGACCCGCATGCCGGAACCGGAGACCGCCGAGCGCTGGCAGGGGGCGCTCGTGGCGCTGTCCCGGGCGCTTCGCGCCGAGGGCCCCGACTCGGACGCGTGGCACGAGGCCAAGCGGTCGGCGGCCACCGCGTTCCTCGACACGTTCCCGCCGCAGGCCGACGACCTGCCCGCGGTGCTCGGCCTGCCCCGGAACGCCCGGCTGCGCGCCGCGGTGGAGTACATCCACGCGCACGCTGCCGAGCCGGTCACGGTCCAGGAGCTGTCCGAGGTCGCCGGCCTGAGCGTGCGGTCGGTCCAGGAGTCGTTCCGCCGGGTCTTCGACGTGTCGCCGCTGACGTACCTGCGCGAGGTCCGGCTCGACCGCGTGCGCGGCGAACTGCTCGAGCTCGACCCGCAGGCCGGGGTCGTCGGCGACGTTGCCCGCCGCTGGGGGTTCGCCCACCTCGGCCGGTTCTCGGCGGCCTACGCGGCCCGGTTCGGCGAGTACCCGAAGCAGACCCTGCGCCGCTGACGGCGGCGGGTGCTCAGCGGCCGGGCGTCGGCCTCGGCGCGGGGCCCGTGCTCGCCCGAACCCGCAGGGTCGTGGGGAGCCGGACGTGGTCCGTCGTCGGTTCGCCACGGAGCATCGTCAGGAGCATCTGCACGGCGTGCGACCCGAGCTCGGCGAGCGGCTGCGACACCGTGGTGAGCGGCGGGGTCGTGGTGGACGCCTGCGGCACGTCGTCGAAGCCCACGACGGACAGGTCCTGGGGGACGCGGAGCCCGACCTCGGCCGCGGCGCGGAGCACACCGATCGCCGACGAGTCGTTCGCGGCGAACACCGCGGTGGGGCGGTCGGCGAGGGTCAGGAGCTCGCGGGCGACGGCCGCGGACTGGTCCTCCTGGTAGCCGCCGTCACGCAGCAGACACTCGTCGACCGTGATGCCCGCAGCTGTCAGGGCCGAGCGGTACCCGGCCGCGCGCAGCTGGGCGGAGGCCAGGTCGGCGCGTCCCTGCAGGTGCGCGATGCGGGTGTGCCCGAGTGACAGCAGGTGTTCGACGGCCTGCACCGCGCCGGCCTCGTTGTCCGCGTCGACGGTGGCGTGCCCCTCCGGCCCGGTGTGCGGGTCGATCGCCACGACGGGGATCGACGAGCTCGACAGTGCCGTGGTCGGGGTGACGACGATCGCGCCGTCGATCAGGGTGCCGGACAGGCGGGACAGCGACCGGCGCTCCCACCCGGGTCGGTCGGCGCCGGTCATCAGGCCGGCGTAGGCGAGGAGCTCGTAGCCGGTGCCGGTGGCCGCCCGCGAGATGCCGCGGAGCAGCTCGGTCGAGAACGGCTCGAACTCGGGCACCAGGATGCCGACGACCCCGGTCCGCGAACTCCGCAGGCTCCGGGCGACCAGCGACGTCTCGTACCCCAGGTCGTCGACCACCTGCTGCACGCGGAGCATCGTGGCGGGTGCGACCCCGTCCCGCTGGTTGATCACCTTGGACACCGTCGGGATCGAGACCCCGGCCACCCGCGCCACGTCGCCGATCGTCACCCGGCCGGCACCGGGACGCGCGCCGAGTGCCGAGTCCATGTGCACACCGTACCGCTGCGGCACCATGCGAACGGTAAAGAAAACGTTATCGATATCGATTGACATGGGCCAGGAGCAGCAGGCATGCTCTCCGCAGCGGCAGTCGATGTCGCGCATGTCAACGACGACACTTCAGGAGTTCCACGATGACGAGGAAGATCCGTGCCGCGGCAGCCATCGCGCTGATCGGGGCCACAGCACTGGTGGCCAGTGGGTGCTCGGCGGGCAGCGATGCCTCCGAGGACGGCGGGAAGGTCACGATGACCTTCTGGCACAACTCGACCACCGGACCGGGCAAGGCCTACTGGGCCTCGACGGTCAAGGCGTTCGAGGAGAAGTACCCGAACGTCACCATCAAGACCCAGGCGATCCAGAACGAGGACCTGGACGGCAAGCTCCAGACCGCCCTCAACTCCGGCGACGCCCCCGACGTGTTCCTGCAGCGCGGCGGCGGCAAGATGGACGCGATGATCGCTGCCGGGCAGCTCATGGACATCTCCGACTCCATCAGCGCCGACGCGAAGAAGTCCATCAGCGCGGGCACGTTCGCCGGGTACGAGAAGGACGGCAAGACCTACGCCATGCCGGGCGCGGTGCTCCCCGAGGGCATCTGGTACTCGAAGGACCTGTTCAAGGAAGCCGGCATCGAGGGCACGCCCACGACCATGGACGAGCTGAACGACGCGATCACGAAGCTCAAGGCCAAGGACATCGACCCGGTCGCCGTCGGCGCGAAGGACGCCTGGCCGGCCGCCCACTGGTACTACAACTTCGCGCTCCGCGAGTGCAGCCAGAAGACCCTCGAGGACACGGCGAAGTCGCTGAAGTTCGACAACGCCTGCTGGACGAAGGCCGGCGAGCAGCTCGAGGACTTCAACGCCACCAAGCCCTTCAACAACGGCTTCCTGACCACCGCAGCACAGCAGGGCGCCGGCAGCTCCGCCGGTCTCCTCGCCAACCACAAGGCCGCCATGGAGCTCATGGGCGCGTGGGACCCGGGCGTGATCGCGTCGCTGACGCCGGACGCCAAGCCGCTGCCCGACCTCGGCTGGTTCCCGTTCCCCGCGATCGACGGTGGCAAGGGTGACCCGAAGTCGATGATGGGTGGTGTCGACGGTAACTCCTGCTCGGCACAGGCCCCGAAGAAGGCGTGCACCGACTTCCTGAACTTCATCGTGCAGAAGGACAACCAGGAGGGCTACTACAAGGCCTTCAACGCCATCCCGGTGAACAAGGAGGCCCAGTCGGTCGTCGACTCGGACTACCTGAAGTCGGCCCTGGCCGCCTACCAGGAGGCCCCGTTCGTCTCGCAGTACCTCGACACCCTGTACGGCCAGAACGTCGGCAACGCGCTGAACACCAGCGTCGTCGACCTGCTCGCCGACAAGGGCAGCGCGAAGGACATCGTCGAGACCACCAACCAGGCTGCGGCCAAGGGCTGAGCATGACCCTCGACACCTCGCTCGGTACGACTCCGACCACCGGGTCGGACACGGCCGCGGGGACGTCCCCGGCGGGGAGCGGTTCGCCGCTCCCCGCCGGTCGGCGGACCAAGCGCCGCATCGCGGACTGGCGGAAGCGCGTCGAGATCGCGGTCCTCGCCGGACCCGCGGTCATCGTCTTCGTCACGTTCGTGATCCTGCCCGTGGCGCTCGCCGCCTACTACGGGTTCTTCAAGTGGCAGGGCTACGGCCCGCCCACCGACTTCGTCGGGCTGCAGAACTACCTGATCATCTTCCAGGACAAGGCGTTCCACGCGGTCCTGATGCACAACGGCTTCATCGTCGTGCTCTCGCTGGTGCTGCAGGGGCCGATCGCGATCGTGCTCGCACTGCTGCTCAACCAGAAGATGCACGGCCGCGGGCTCGTCCGCGTGCTCGTCTTCGTGCCGTACGTCATCTCCGAGGTGATCGTCGGCACCGGATGGAGCCTGATGCTCCAGTCGAACGGCGCCGTGAACGACCTGTTCCAGAGCATCGGCCTGGGCGGGCTCCGTGCGGACTGGCTGTCGAACCCCGACATCGCCATCTGGACGCTGCTCGTGATCATCTCGTGGAAGTACATCGGCTTCGCGGTGATCCTGTTCCTCGCCGGCCTGCAGAGCATCCCCGAGGAACTGTTCGAGGCCGCCGCCATCGACGGCGCCGGCTACTGGCAGATCCAGCGGCGCATCACGCTGCCGCTGCTCGGCCCGACGATCCGCATCTGGGCGTTCCTGTCGATCATCGGCTCGCTGCAGCTGTTCGACCTCGTCTACATCATCTGGGGGCAGTACATCGCGTCGACCGCGGGCACCTCGACGATGGCGACGTACATGGTCGCCAACGGCCGGACCTCGGGCAACTTCGGCTTCGGCAGCGCCGTCGCGGTCGTGATGTTCGTGATCTCGCTCGTGGTCGCCCTGATCTACCAGCGCTTCGTGCTCCGCCGCGACACCGCGGGTGCACTCACCGAGAGGAAGAACTGATGGCCACCACGAGCATCGTCGCCCCCGGGCGCCGGGCCGTGCGGGAGCGCCGGTCCAGTGCCGCGATCGGACGCGCGAACCCGCTGACCTACGTCGTCGCGATCCTGTTCGTCGCCGCCAACCTGGCACCCGTGCTCTACATCGTGCTGGGCGGCTTCCGGACCAACTCGCAGATCACCACGAGCCCCGCCGGGCTGCCGGCACCGTTCGAGTTCGGCAACTACGGGTCCGTGCTGTCCAGCGGTATCTTCTGGCAGCAGCTCGGCAACTCCACGATCAGCGCCGTCACGACCACCCTCGGGGTCGTCGTGCTCGGGCTGATGGTGAGCTTCGTGCTCGCCCGCTACCGGTTCGCCGGCCGCGGGGCGCTGTACGCCCTGTTCGCTGCTGGTCTGATGTTCCCGATCACCGTCGCGATCACCCCGCTGTACCTGCTCGTCAAGGACCTCGGTCTGACGAACAGCCTGGCCGGCGTGATCCTGCCGCAGATCGCGTTCGCGCTGCCGACCACCGTCATCATCCTGGTGCCGTTCCTGCGGGCGATCCCCGACGAGCTCGAGGAGGCCGCGTCGATCGACGGAGCGAGCCGTCTCGGGTTCTTCTTCCGGATGGTCGTGCCGCTGTCGCTGCCCGGCGTCGTCACGGTCGGCATCCTGGCGTTCATCGCCAGCTGGAACAGCTACATCCTGCCGCTGTTCATCCTGAACAACGAGGCCGCGTACACGCTGCCGCTCGGGGTCCAGTCGTTCTCGTCGCAGTACTCCGTCGACACCGCCAAGGTGCTCGCGTTCACCTCGATGTCGATGATCCCGGCGCTCGTGTTCTTCACGATCTTCCAGCGCCGCATCGTCGGCGGCCTGACCGGGGCGGTGAAGGGGTGACCGCGACGGACGCGACGCGGACCGCCGGACGCGATCCGCGCCTCCAGGCCGACAGCACGACGGACGCGACGACCGCGACGGACGCAGCCGCGACGGACGCGACCGCGACGGACGCGACCGCGACCACCGCCGGACCCCGCGCCGACGCCCTGCTCGCCGTGATGACCCTCGACGAGAAGGTCGCCCAGCTCGTCGGCTACTGGCTCGACCAGAACGGCGTCGTCGCCCCCATGCAGGGCGAGATGGCGGCCGTGCAGCAGGGCAGCGCCCTGGCGGACATCACCCGCGACGGCATCGGGCAGTTCACCCGCGTCTACGGCACCCGCCCCGTCGAACCCGACGAACGTGCTGCCTGGCTCTGGGCCGAACAGCGCCGCCTGCAGCGCGAGACCCGGCTCGGGATCCCGGCGCTCGTCCACGAGGAGTGCCTGACCGGCCTCGCCGCGTGGAAGGCCGCGACGTTCCCGACCCCGCTGGCGTGGGGCGCGTCGTTCGACCCGGAACTCGTCGAGCAGGTCGGCGCCGCGATCGGTGCATCCATGCGCCAGCTCGGCGTCCACCAGGGGCTCGCACCGGTGCTCGACGTGATCCGCGACCCGCGTTGGGGGCGGGTCGACGAGTGCATCGCCGAGGACCCGTACCTGGTCGGCACGGTCGGCACCGCGTACGTGCGTGGCCTGCAGTCCGCCGGGGTCGACGCGACGCTGAAGCACTTCCTCGGCTACTCGGCGTCGCAGGCGGGGCGGAACCACGCCCCCGTGCACGCCGGTGCCCGCGAGGTCGCCGACGTGTACCTGCCGCCGTTCGAGATGGCGCTGCGCGACGGTGGCGCCCGGAGCGTCATGAACTCGTACGCCGAGATCGACGGCGTGCCCGTCGCGGCGAGTGGCGAGCTGCTCACCGACCTGCTCCGCGACCGGCTCGGCTTCGACGGCACCGTCGTCGCGGACTACTTCTCGGTGGCGTTCCTCGAGGTCATGCACGGCATCGCCGCCGACCGTGGCGAGGCCGCGGCGCTGGCGCTCGAGGCCGGCATCGACGTCGAGCTCCCGACCGGTGACGCGTACCTCGCGCCGCTGGTCGAGCGGGTCCGCAGCGGGCAGGTGGACGAGGCACTCGTCGACCGTGCCGTGCTCCGGGTGCTCCGGCAGAAGGAGCGGCTCGGCCTGCTCGAACCGGACGCGTTCGCCGAGGACGCCCCCACCGGGATCGACCTCGACACCCCGCTGCACCAGGCACTCGCACGCCAGCTGGCGGCGAAGTCGCTCGTGCTGCTGTCGAACGACAGCGGCAGCGCCACCGCCGACGGCACCACCCCCGTCCTCCCGCTCGCACCGGGGGCCTCCGTCGCCGTCATCGGCCCGAACGCCGACCGCGCCGAGGCCCTGCAGGGCTGCTACTCGTTCGCCAACCACGTGCTCGCCTCGCACCCCGAACTGCCGCTCGGCTTCGCGATCCCGACCGTCCGCGAAGCCGTCACCCGGGCCCTCGGCTCGTCGGCGGTCCGCTTCGCCGCGGGCTGCGCCGTCACGGGCGACGACCGGGCGGGTTTCGCCGACGCGGTCGCCGTGGCCTCCGCCTCGGACGTCGCGGTGGTCGTCGTCGGCGACCAGGCCGGACTCTTCGGCCGCGGCACGGTCGGCGAGGGCAACGACACCGAGTCGCTCGACCTGCCCGGCGTGCAGCGTGAGCTGGTCGAGGCCGTCGTCGCGACCGGCACCCCCACCGTGATGGTGCTGCTGACCGGCCGGCCGTACGCGATCGGCTGGGCGCTCGACGGTGACCAGCCGCGTCCGGCCGCGGTCGTGCAGGCGTTCTTCCCGGGCGAGGGCGGCGGGCTGGCGATCGCCGACCTGCTGACCGGCGCGGCCTCACCCTCGGGTCGCCTGCCGCTGTCCCTGCCCCGGTCCGCCGGTGCGCAGCCGTTCACGTACCTGCACCCCCGGCTCGGCGGTCCGTCCGACGTCACGGCCGCCGACTCGACGCCGGTGCGACCGTTCGGCTTCGGCCTCGGCTACACCGACTTCGCGTACGAGGAGCTCGTCGTCGACCCGGACGTCCGATCCGACGGCGTCTTCACCGCGTCGGTGACGGTCCGGAACACCGGGTCCCGTGCCGGCGAGGACGTCGTCCAGCTCTACGGGCACGACGTGCACGGCAGCGTCACCAGGCCCGAGGTGCAGCTCCTCGGGTACGCGCGGGTCGCGCTCGCCGCGGGGGAGTCCGCGCGGGTCCGCTTCCGCGTCCCGGTGCAGCGCTTCGCGTTCACCGACCGTCGGATGCGCAAGGTGGTCGAGCCCGGCGACGTGCAGGTCTGGGTCGCGTCGCACGCGGCGGCGTCCCGGCCGGGAGGCCCGGTGGCAGCGGGTGGGATCGTCGCCTCGGGCGACGGGCCGGTCCGACACCCCGTCCCCGGCACCGCCACGGAGCGCGCCACCGTCGCGGTCACGGGCGCGGTGCACGAGGTCACCCCGGGCGACCCCCGCTTGGTGGAGTGGTCGCTCGTCTGACCTGGTGACGGGCCACGCGTCCTGGGCATGACCGGGTGACGGACAGGAGGCGCGGTGCGGGCTCGCACCGCGCCTCCTGTCCCGTCAGCGGGTCGCGGTCACCCGACCGGTTCGATCCGGTCGGACAGGTCCAGTGACCAGACGGCGACGCCTGTCAGGCCGAGCCGTTCCGCCAGCGCGACCCGTTCGCGCAGCGAGCGTGCGTCGGACCACCAGAGCACCTCACCGCTCGGCAGGGTCGCGGTCCACTCGCCGACCGTCGCGTCCCAGCGGGCGGTCGCGCCCGCCTTCCGGACCCGGAGCCGGGCCTGGGCGTCGGAGAGCTGACCGGCCGGACGCTTCCCCTTCCAGTGGTAGCCGTACCCGGCGACACCGAGCACGATCTGGTCGGCAGGAGCGAGGGTCGCGAGTGCACGGGCGGCCTTCGACGACCACGCGAGCGACCCGACCGGGCCGGGTGCGTCCGACTCCCAGGGGCCGTGCTGGTCGTAGGCCATGAGCGTCAGGTGGTCGAGCGGGGCGCGGAGGGCGCGCACGTCGTAGCCGAGGCGGGCGTAGCCGGCGGCGGTGGTCGACGCGGACAGGGCGATGTCGAGCCGGACGTCGTCGCCGACGGCGGCCCGGAGCTCCCGGGCGAAGGCGGTGAGGCCGGGCTTCTCGGCCGGGGTCAGCGCCTCGAGGTCGATCATGACCGAGTCCCAGCCGCCCGTGGCCACGTCGGCGGCGAGTGATCGGACGACCCGGGCGCGGTTCGCGGCCGAGGTCAGGAGCTTCCGGGCGATCGGCTCGCTGAAGTCCCCGTCGGCCTCGGAGTAGTTGCTGACGAGCAGCTGCGCGGTGAGGCCGTTGGCGTGCGCCCGGTTGCGCTGGGCCTTGGTGGCGCGTGACGGGGCGGTGACCTTCGTGCCCGTGCGGTTCAGCAGTAGGCCGTCGACGCCGACCACGTCCATCGCGGCGGCGTTCGCGTCCACCAGGGCGGTGTCGGCGTTCTCGGGCTGGAAACCGGTCACGTCGAACGCGTCGGCCCGGGCGGCGGCCGGGGCCGTGCAGCCGGCGAGTGCGAGTCCGGTGGTGAGCGCGGCGGCGAGCAGCGCGGAGCGGCGTCGACGCGGGGTGGTGGTCACGGGGAGGGGCGTCCTGTCGTTCGTGCCCGGTCGGGGCGCGTCGTCGGCGCCCCGGTCAGGAGGCGCTGATGGTCGTGGTGGGTCGTGCCGGCGGGGCGCCGGCGACGTCGTCGGCGGAGACCGGCCCCTCGGCGTCCGTCGGTTCCGGGCTCAGGACGAGGCCGGAGCCGCTCGCCGCGCTGGCGTAGAGCTCGTCGAGCCACGAGCGGTTCACGCTCGGGGACTTGCCGCCGGCGAACTTGAAGTGCAGTCCACAGTACGGGTGGATCCAGATGCTGCTGCGGCCGCCCCCGACGGCGGGGTCGTCCTTCCACGAGAACACGAAGCTCTCCCCGCGGCGGATGAGGTTCACGATGACGATCTGCAGGTGCGTGAGGGCACGGTCGTCGAGGCGGAGTTCGAGGGGTTGGGAGTCGTAGATGAGCTGGCCCATGGCGCTGCCTTCCGTTCGCCGGGGCCCGCCGCATGTGCCGGACCCGCGGGGTCCATCCTCCCGCGGATCCACGAAGCGTGGCGCATTCCGTCCATCTACGGCGTGATCAGTCCCGGTCCGGGCCGATGCCCGACGGCGGGACGGTCGGCGCCGACCACGGCGGGAGCTCGGCGGACGGGTACCCGCCGTGCTCGTCCGGCGCCCGCAGCATCGGGTTGACCGCACGCAGCCGGAGGCCGGAGGTGTCCTCGGCGACCCCGCGGACGGCGTTCGCCAGCAGGAACGCGACGACGTCGGCCGTGCTGCCGTCGGGGTCGTAGCCGTGCCAGGGGCGGTCGTCGCCCTGGGCGCGGCGCAGGGCATGGGCGAAAGTCGCGTCGGCGTCGTCGACCTCCACCTCGCAGTCGAGCACGATCCGGAAGCGTGATCCCTCGCCCGGGGACCCGGCGAGGTCCGACGTGGCGCGGGGGTCCGGGTCCTCCGGGTCGAACGACCGGAGCGCCGCCGACGGTGCGGTGCCGAACGCGGCGCGGTACTCGGCCGCCATCCGCCCGGCGTTGCTGAAGTGCCAGTGCTTCGCGACGTCCGCGATGGTGCGACGGTCGGCCGGTGTCATCGACAGCAGGTCGCGGCGGACGCCCTCGAGTCGCACCCCGCGCAGGTACGACGCGGGTGAGGTCTGCAGCTCCCGTCGGAACGCGCTCTGCAGGCCGCGGGTCGACAGGTGTGCGGCGGCGGCGATGTCCGGTACGGAGATCGCTTCGCGGGCGTGGGCGTGCACGAACCGCAGCGCCTCGTGCACGGTGCGGGACAGCCGTGCTCCGCCGTGCTCGGGACCACTCGCCGTGGTCGGTGCCTGGTCCATACGTGGAGGGTACGAGTCGGTCGGGCCGATCGGCCTCCGACGCCACGACGCCGCCGCTATCCGGCGTGCGCGGATGTGGATCGCACCCGTTCGGGGGCCATTGTGGACCCCGGTGAGGGCGCTTATCGTCCAAGAGGTACTCAAACTGTCCCCCTCCGAACAGGGTCGGAGGCACGGGGACAGATCGGAGGATCTGATGAGTGGTTACGAGCGTGCACCGGGGGTCACCCCGGTCCACATCACCTCCTACCGGGCTCGGGCACGCGCTGCCCGACGCGGGTGGATCGTGCAGTCCGAGGACGACGTCGACCGCGAGCGGTTCACCTTCGCGGACCTCCGCGCCCGGCGAGGGTCGGGCCAGTGAGCAGCGACACCGTCCCGCGGGTCGCCGTCGGCAACGCGCCCCGGACCGCCGAGCGGTGCGGCCGGACCACCGCGGACGCCGTCCGGACGGTGCGTGCCGTGTACGACGGTCGCGACGTCCGGTTCGCGCCCACCGACCGGTTCGCGTTCCGCCACCGGACGGTGCGCCACCACAACGTCGCGCTGCTGTCGTCGGCGGTGTCGACCGCCGCCGCCGCCTCGTTCACGCCGGACGGCACGCCGGTGCTGGCGTGGTCGACCGCGGGGTGCCTGCGGGTCGACGACGACGCGCCCGCCCGGCCCGGTGTGCCGGTGCTCCTGCCGACGGACCGGCCGTTCACGCTGCTCGTGCCGGCGGGGACCGTCCAGGTCCTGCGGGTCGACCGCGGATTCCTCGACGCCGTGAACGGGGTCGTGTTCGACCACCGCTTCGCCGGCCGACTGCGATCCCGCCCGGCCGAGGCCGAGGTGTCCCACCTGGTCGCCCGCATCGACGCGGTCGCCGTCAACGCACTGCACCCCGACCGCAACCCGGGCGGGCACCTGTCGGCACAGGTGCTGCTGGCCGAGTCCGTGCTGCGGGCCTTCGGCGGGACGGACGCCGAACCCGACGCATCGCCGGTCCGCCGGACGGTGAACACCGTGCAGCTCGCACAGGCCTGGCTCGCGGAGCACTGCGACCGGCCGCTCCAGCTCGCGGACGTCTGCGGGGCCGTCGGGGTCAGCTCCCGCACGCTGCAGGAGAACTTCGTGCAGCACGTCGGCGTGAGCCCCTTGACGTACCTGCTGCAGGTCCGCCTCGACCGGGTCCGGATCGCGCTCCAGCTCGCCGACTGCGCGCAGACGACGGTGGCCGAGGTCGCGCACCGGTGGGGCTTCCGCCACATGGGGCGGTTCTCGAGCACGTACTTCCAGCGCTTCGACGAGTACCCGAAGAAGACGCTCCAGACGAGCACCTGAGCGCCGATCCGTGCGTACCCGACACCAGCGGCTGATCGGGCTGGCGGAGCGGGTCCTGCTCCACCAGCCGGACGTCGTGCCGGACAGCATCCTGTTCGAGTGGGGCGACCACCGCGGACGCGACTGGGAGCAGACCCTCACCGTGCACTACGACGTCGGTGGCGGGAGCGCCGGCCCCCACCACCGGCACCACTACTTCATCTGACGGAGCGCTGCAGCCGGTCCGCCAGGAACGCCGCCTGACGCTCCCAGTGCCGGAAGCCGCCGCCCTCGTGCCCGTTGTACGGGTACACGACGATCTCGCGGTCGGTGGAGCCGAGGGCGTTGAACGCGGCGAAGGTCGTGCGCGGCGGCACGACGTCGTCCATCAGCGCGACCGAGAACAGCGCCGGGGCGGTGATGCCGGCGGCGTGGTTCACCCCGTCCAGGTACGCGGCGGTCTCCCACACGGTGTCAGCCGCGTCGCGGTGGACGGCGAGGTACTGCGCGAGCTCCAGGTACGGCCCGCCGACCGCGACGTCGGTGCCGTTCCGCCAGTCGGCCAGGAACGCCACGTCGGGCAGCACCGCGGCGACCGGTCCGACGTGTGCCTCGACCAGGGCCGCTGCGGCGATCGTGATGCCGCCGCCCTGGCTGCCGCCGGTCAGGGCGATGCGCTCGGGGTCGACCCCGGGCAGCGTGCGCACCGCCGCGACGAGCCGCACGGCGTCGGTGTAGACGCGGCGGTAGTAGTGGTCGGCGGGCGAGCCGATGCCGCTCGTCATCCAGCCGCTGGCGTGCGGTGCGGAGCCGTGCGGGTCCGGGGTGTCGCCGCCGGCCCACCCGGAGCCCTGGCCGCGGGTGTCCATCACGACGTGCACGTAGCCGGCGAGGGCCCAGTGCACGCGCTCGCCCGGGCGACCACGGCCACCGCCGTAGCCGAGGAACTCGACGACGACCGGCAGCGCGCCCGGGTCGTCGGTCACGGGACGGTTGACCCACGCCCGCACCGGGTCACCGGCGAACCCGGGGAACGTCAGGTCCTCGACGACGAGCCCGGTCACCGGGGTCTCGGCCGGCACGAGGGTCACCTCGACGCCCTCGCCCGCGGTCCGGGCGGCGGTGATCGTGTCCGCCCAGAAGGCGTCGAAGTCAGCGGGACGACGGACGTCCGAGCGGTGGGCGCGGAGCGCGTCGAGGGGCAGGTCGGTCAGTGGCATGGGTGTCCTCCGGGGACGATGATGCCCCCGGCGCCCTGGTGGAGGGCGCCGGGGGCGGGGAGTGTCGGATCCGGTGCGTCGGTCAGCGCGCCGCGGCGCGGTACTGCTCGAGCACCTCGGGGCGCGGGTCGGACGGCACGGTGGTCGTCGCGGTGTCCCACGTCGGCAGTGCGCCGGTGAGCGCCCACGCGGCCTGCTTCGCAGCACCCGCGGCGACGTACTCGCCGGGCTCGGGTACCAGGACGTCACGGCCGAACACCTGCGCGGCGACGGCGCGGACCGCCGGGTTCCGCGCAGCGCCACCGATGAGCAGCAGCCGCTCGACGGTCACGCCGGTGTCCTGCACCGCGGCCAGTCCGTCGGCGAGGGCGCAGAGCATCCCCTCGACGGCCGCCCGGGCCAGGTGCGCCCGGTCGGTGGTCGCCGGCGTCATGCCGAGCAGCGAAGCGGTCGCGTCCGGGCGGTTGGGCGTGCGCTCGCCGACGAAGTACGGCACCAGGACGAGGCCGTCGGACCCGGCCGGCGCCTGCAGCGCCAGTTCGCCGAGTGCGTCGTGGTCGACGCCGAGCAGGCCGCCGATCACCTCGAGCACGCGGGCCGCGTTGAGCGTCGTGACGATCGGGAGGCGCGACCCGGTCCCGTCGGCGAAGCCCGCCACGGTCCCGCTCGGGTCACGCACCTCGGCGTCGCTGACCCCGAAGACCGTGCCGCTCGTGCCGAGGGACACCGCGACGTCACCCGGGCCGAGACCCAGGCCGAGCGCTGCCCCGGCGTTGTCGCCGAGCCCGGCACCGACGACGAGGCCGGACCGCGCGACCGCGCCGCCGGGCAGCTCGACGTCGGTGGACAGGGTGCCCATCGCCTCGTCGGGAGCGACCACGCGCGGCACGACCACGGCGTCGTCGTCACCCATCGACGCCGGACGCATCGGTCGCCCGAGCGCGAGCTCGAACAGCTCCGGGTCGTACTCGCGGCGCACCGGGTCCCAGTACCCCGTGCCGCTGGCGTCGGACGCATCCGTCGCCAGGGCGTCGAGGTCGGGGCCGAGCAGGCTCTCGTGCGCCGGTCCGTACCCGCGGAGCCGCCACGACAGCCAGTCGTGGGGGAGCGCCACGGCCGCGACGCGGGCCGCGTTCTCGGGCTCCGCGTCGCGGAGCCACCGCAGCTTGGTACCGGTGAACGACGCGACCGGCACCAGCCCCGTCCGGGCGACCCACGCCTCCTGGCCGAGCTCGTCGACCATCTGCGCGGCCGCGTCCGCACTGCGGACGTCGTTCCAGAGCAGGGCGTCGCGGACCACGTGACCGTCGGCGTCGAGCGCGACCATGCCGTGCTGCTGCCCGGCGATGGCGACGGCGCCGACGTCGTCGAGGCCGCCGGCGTCCGCGACGGCGGCACCGAGCGCGTCCCACCAGTGACGGGGGTCGACGGCGGTGCCGTCCGGGTGGGACGCGCGTCCCTCGCGGACGACCGCACCGGTCGCGGCGTCACGGATGGTGACCTTGCAGGACTGGGTCGACGAGTCGACCCCGGCGACGAGCTGGCGCTCGTCCGTGTTCTCAGCCACGAGCACCCATCAAGTGCTCCATCGCGAGCTGCTGCAGGCGGACGAAGCCGAAGCCCTTGCCGCCGAAGTACGCGTCGGCGTCGAAGTCCTCGTAGGCCGAACGGTCGGCGAGGAACGTGTCGTACGACTCGCCGTCGTTGAGCGTCGGCGTCGACAGCTCGCCGACCTTGGAGGCCTCGAGCGCTGCCTGCACCTCGGGGTCGGCACGGAACGCCTGCGCACGCTCCTTGAGGAGCAGGTACATGCGCATGTTGGCCGATGCGGAGTCCCAGACACCGGTGATGTCCTCGGTGCGGCTGGGCTTGTAGTCGAAGTGGCGGGGGCCGTCGTACGCCGGGCCGCCCTGCGGGGCGCCGTGCTCGAGCAGGTCGACGAGCGAGAACGCGTTCTGCAGGTCGCCGTGACCGAACACCAGGTCCTGGTCGTACTTGATGCCGCGCTGGCCGTTGAGGTCGATGTGGAAGAGCTTGCCCTGGTAGAGCGCCTGGGCGATGCCGGCCGTGAAGTTCAGGCCCGCCATCTGCTCGTGGCCGACCTCGGGGTTGATGCCGAACATCTCCGGTCGCTCGAGCGTCTCGGTGAAGGCGATCGCGTGGCCGAGGGTCGGCAGGAGGATGTCGCCGCGGGGCTCGTTCGGCTTCGGCTCGATGGCGAACCGGATGCCGTAGCCCTTGTCGGTGACGTACTGGGCGAGCAGGTTGACGGCCTCGCGGTAGCGCTCGAGCGCGGCCTGCACGTCCTTGGCGCTGTCGTACTCGGAGCCTTCGCGGCCACCCCACATCACGAACGTCGACGCGCCGAGCTCGGCGGCGAGGTCGATGTTGCGGAGCACCTTGCGGAGCGCGAAGCGGCGGACCTGGCGGTCGTTCGAGGTGAAGCCGCCGTCCTTGAAGACCGGGGCGGAGAACAGGTTCGTCGTGACCATCGGCACGACGAGCCCGGTCGACTCGAGCGCGCCCTTGAGGCGGTCGATCTGGGTCTGGCGTTCGGCGTCGGTGGAACCGAACGCGAACAGGTCGTCGTCGTGGAAGGTCAGGCCGTAGGCCCCGAGCTCGTCGAGCTTCTCGACCGCCTCGACCACGTCGAGGGCGGGTCGGGTCGGCCCGCCGAAGGGGTCGGAGCCGTTGTAGCCGATGGTCCAGAGACCGAAGGAGAACTTGTCTGCACGGGTGGGCGTCGTTGCCATGGTGGTCACCGTTCGTCGTCGAAACAAAATGTTGCCGCGCCCAACATAAGCGGTAGTGTTGGCTGTGGCAAGCACGTGATCGCAAAGGAGCGAGCGGATGGCAAGTGAGTCGACGGTGCAGCAACGACTGCGGGTCGCGATGGTGGGGCACGGCTTCATGGGAGCCGCACACTCACAGGCGTGGCGGACCGCCCCCAGGTTCTTCGACCTCGGAGCCGAGCCGGAGATGGCGGTGATCGTCGGGCGTGATCCCGAACGCACCGAGGCCGCTCGGCAGCAGTACGGCTGGCAGGCGGCGTCCACCGACTGGCGCGCCGTCGTGGCCGATCCGGACATCGACGTGGTCGACGTCGTGTCCCCGGGGTCCTCGCACGTCGAGATCGCGATCGCCGCGCTCCAGGCCGGCAAGCACGTCCTGTGCGAGAAGCCGCTCGCGAACACCGTCGCCGAGGCCGAGGCGATGACCGCCGCCGCCGACGCCGCCCGTGCACAGGGTGTCCGGGCGATGGTCGGGTTCAGCTACCGCCGGGTGCCGGCCATCGCGTTCGCGCGCCAGCTGGTGCAGGACGGCCGGATCGGCACCGTGCGCCAGGTCCGCGCGCTCTACCTGCAGGACTGGTTGGCGGACGAGGACGGCCCGATGACCTGGCGCCTCGACAAGTCGCTCGCCGGCTCCGGGGCCCTCGGGGACATCGGCGCCCACGCCATCGACCTGGTCGAGCACGTCACGGGCGCGTCGCTCGCCACCGTCTCCGGCACGCTCGAGACCTTCGTGACGGAGCGTCCACTGATGGCCGAGGGGGTCGGGCTCTCCGGCACCGCGTCGAGCGAGCGCGGGCAGGTCACCGTCGACGACGCCGCGTTCTTCACCGCCCGCCTGGGTGGCGGCGCGGCCGACGGTGCGATCGGCACGTTCGAGGCCACGCGCTACGCGACCGGGCGGAAGAACGGTCTGACGCTCGAGATCAGCGGGTCCGAGGGCGCGATCCAGTTCGACCTCGAGGCGATGAACGAGCTCCGGCTGTACGAGTCGAACGCCCCCGCGGGGGAGCAGGGGTTCCGCCGCATCCTCGTCACCGAGCCCGAGCACCCCTACATGGCCGCGTGGTGGCCGACCGGGCACCTCATCGGGTACGAGCACACCTTCAGCCACCAGGTGAAGGACTTCGTCGACGCGATCGTCGCCGGCACCGACCCGTCGCCGTCGTTCGCCGACGGCCTGCACGTGCAGCGGGTCCTCGACGCGGTCGAACGCAGCGCCGCCGCCGGCAGCACCTGGACGGCGACCTCGTGAGCGCCGCCGAGCAGACCCGCCAGGCGCTCGTCGTCCGCGGCGGGTGGGACGGCCACCAGCCCGTCGAGACCACCGACCTGTTCGTCCCGTTCCTGCGCGAGAACGGGTTCGAGGTCCGGGTGTCGGACTCGACGGCCGTCTACGCCGACGCCGCCGTCATGGACGAGGTCGACCTGATCGTGCAGGTCGTCACGATGTCGACCATCGCCGACGACGAGTTCGCCGGGCTGCAGCGCGCGGTCCTGGGCGGCGCCGGACTGGCCGGCTGGCACGGCGGCATCGCGGACGCGTTCCGGAACACCGCCGACTACCTGCACATGGTCGGTGGCCAGTTCGCCCACCACGCCGGCAAGCACCCCGACGAGCGCGTCGGGGAACAGTCCGACAACTACATCCCCTACACGGTGCACATCACCGACCTCGGGCACGAACACCCGATCACGCAGGGCATCGAGGACTTCGACCTCGTCACCGAGCAGTACTGGGTGCTGTCCGACGAGTACAACGACGTCCTCGCGACCACCACCCAGGACGCGCGCGACTTCGACGCCTGGAACCGACCGGTCACCGCACCGGCGATCTGGACACGGCAGTGGGGCGAGGGCCGCGTGTTCGTCTCCGCACCAGGGCACCGCCTCGAGGTCGTCGAGTCGCAGCCACTCCGCACCATCATCGAACGGGGACTCCTGTGGGCAGCACGGTGAACGAAGGGGTGCTCCGCGTCGGTGTCGTCGGCGTCGGGGTCATCAGCCAGCAGTACTTCGAGCACTTCCCGGCGCTGCCCGGGCTGTCGCTCGTGGCGGTCGCCGACCTCGACGTCGCCCGTGCCCAGCAGGTCGGTACTGCACAGGGCGTTCGCGGCACCACCGTGGACGACCTGCTCGCCGCCGACGACGTCGACGTGGTGCTCAACCTGACGATCCCGGCCGCGCACGCGGACATCGCCACCCGGGCCCTCACCGCCGGCAAGCACGTCTACGGCGAGAAGCCGCTCGCGATGTCCACCGCCGAGGCCGCACCGGTGCTCGAAGCCGCCCGCGCCGCCGGCCTGCGCGTCGGCAGTGCCCCGGACACCGTCCTCGGCACCGGCATCCAGACCGCACGCGCCGCCCTCGACGACGACGCGATCGGCACCCCGGTCGGTGCCGCCGTCGCCTGGAGCGCACCCGGGCACGAGCTCTGGCACCCCGCGCCGGCGTTCTACTACCAGCCTGGCGGCGGACCGCTCCTCGACATGGGGCCGTACTACCTGACCAGCCTCGTCACGTTCTTCGGGCCGGTCGTCCGGGTCAGCGGCAGCGCCACCCGCTCCACCCGCGAACGGACGATCGCCACCGGACCGAACGCCGGCACGTCGATCCCGGTCGACATCGACACCCACGTCGTCGCGATCCTCGAGCACGAGGGCGGCGTGGTCTCCACCGTGACCGTCTCGTTCGAGGTCTGGGCAACCCGCGCCCCGCTGTTCGAGGTGTACGGCACCACCGGCACCCTGGGCGTCCCGGACCCGAACCGGTTCTCGGACACCGTGTCGATCGCCACCGCCGACGACCGCTCCTGGCGCGACCTGCCGGTCGCCGCCGGGTACGCCGACGCCGGCCGCGGCTACGGCCTCGCCGACATGGCGCACGCGATCGCGACGGACCGGCCGCACCGAGCCTCCGGTGACCTCGCGTTCCACGTGCTCGAGGTCATGGAGGCGGTCTCCGCCGCCGCCCGAGACCACTCGGTCGTCGACGTGCACTCGCGCGTCGAGCGACCCGCCACCGTCCCCGCCGGGTCCGCACCCGGATCCTGGTGACGGAACCCGACCACCGCGAAGAAGGACGACGACGATGACGACGACGGACGCGAGCGACACGACGGAGACGACCCGGGCCTCCAGGCCGGTCACCCTGTTCACCGGACAGTGGGCCGACCTGCCCTTCGAGGAGGTCGCCCGGCTCGCCGGCGAGTGGGGCTACGACGGGCTGGAGATCGCCTGCTGGGGTGACCACCTGGACGTCCGCCGCGCCGCGACGGACCCCTCGTACGTCGCCGAGCGCAAGGCGATCCTGGAACGCAACGGGCTGCAGGTCTGGACGATCGCCAACCACCTGGTCGGCCAGGCCGTGTGCGACGACCCCATCGACCAGCGGCACGAGGACATCGTCCCGCCGCACGTGTGGGGCGACGGCGACCCCGAGGGCGTGCGGCAGCGTGCGGCCGAGGAACTGCAGTGGACCGCCCGTGCCGCCGCGGCGCTCGGCGTCGACACCGTCACCGGATTCTCCGGCTCGTCGATCTGGAAGACCGTCGCCGGGTTCCCGCCCGTGCCCCCGGGGATGATCGACGCCGGGTACCAGGACTTCCACGACCGCTGGTCACCGATCCTCGACGTCTTCGAGGAGGTCGGGGTCCGGTTCGCACTCGAGGTGCACCCGTCCGAGATCGCCTACGACTACTGGACCGCTGCGCGGACCCTCGAGGTGTTCCGCGACCGGCCGGCGTTCGGGTTCAACTTCGACCCGTCGCACTTCGTCTGGCAGGACCTCGACCCCGCGGCGTTCCTGCTCGACTTCGCCGACCGGGTGTACCACGTGCACTGCAAGGAGTCGGTGAAGCAGCTCGACGGGCGCAACGGTCGGCTGTCCTCCCACCTGCCGTGGGGCGACCCCCGGCGCGGGTGGGACTTCGTCACCGCCGGCCACGGGGACGTGCCGTGGGAGCGGGTGTTCCGCGTGCTGAACCACATCGGGTACGCCGGCCCGACCAGCGTCGAGTGGGAGGACGCCGGCATGGACCGGCTCGTCGGCGGGCCCGAGGCGCTGGCGTTCGTCCGGCAGCTCGGTACCATCGCGCCGCCGGACGCTTCGTTCGACGCCGCGTTCTCGCGGTCGCGCTGACCGGCCGACCACGACCCCACCCACCACCGAGGAGGACCCATGGCACGGCAGCCCACGGCGACGCCGGGCAACGCCGCGCGCGTCCTCCGGCTCGTCCACGAGGACGGCCCCGTCACCCGCGCCGAGCTCACCCGGCGCACCGGCCTGAACCGCTCGACGATCCTCGCGCTCGTCGGGGAACTCGTCGACGCCGGGCTCGTGCACGAGGAGACCCCCGCCGCGGGGACCCCGGGTGCCGGTGTCGGACGGCCGAGCGGGGTCGTCCGGGCGTCCGCCGACGTCCTCGCCGCCGCGGTCACGGTCGAGATCGACGCCGTCGGGGTCGCCCTCGTCGGCCTCGACGGCACCGTCCGCGACCGACTGGTCGAGCCGCAGACCACCGTGCCGACCGCGGCGCAGGCCATCGACGCCGTCGCCCGGGTCCTCGCAGCACTCCTCGCCCGCACCGGACCGGCGGCCCGGATCGTCGGGGTCGGCGTCGCCGTGCCCGGCATCGTGCGGGTCGAGGACGGCACCGTGCGCGGCGCCCCGCACCTCGGCTGGCGTGACGAACCCCTCGCCGCACCACTCGCGGAACGCCTGGGGCTGCCGGTCCGGGCCGCGAACGACGCCAACCTCGGTGCCTGGGCGGAACGGCTGTACGGCAGCGCCCGCGGCGTCGACGACCTCGTCTACCTGAACGGTGGCGCGAGCGGCATCGGTGGCGGGATCGTCAGTGCCGGTCGACCCTTCAGCGGCGCCGACGGGTACGCGGGCGAGCTCGGGCACACCTTCGTCGCGGCGAACGGGATCCGCTGCCACTGCGGTGCGGTCGGTTGCCTGGAGACCGAGGCCTCACGCTCCGCCCTCACCGCGGTGACCGGGACCCCGCCGGACGACCTCGATGCGCTCGCCGCGGCGCTCGCCGAGGGCCGCCCCGAGATCGAGCGGGTCGTCGACCGACAGGTCACCGCACTCGCGACCGCACTGCGGAACGCCATCCACACCGTCGACCCGGAGGTCGTCGTGCTCGGCGGGTTCCTCGGTGCACTGCTCGGGCACGTCGGCGACCGGGTCGAGACCGACGTCCGGGCGCAGACGATGGCCGCCATGACCGATCGGCTCCGCATCGTCCCGGCGGCACTCGGCCGCGACGTCCTGGTCCGTGGCGCCGCCGAGATCGGCTTCGCGGAGCTGCTGCGCGACGCCACCATGCCCGCGGCACCGGCACCGGCACCGGCGACCATGTCCGCGGCGCCCGCAGCCGCCCCTTCCACCACCCACACGTCCGGCCGCGACGACGCGGCCGAGGAAGCGAGAACCGCATGACCTCCACCCAGCGCACCAGCGTCCTGCTCGGCACCCAGGACCTCACCGTCGAGGACCGCCCCGTCCCCGCCGTCGACCCCGGCGACGTGCTCGTCCGGGTCGCCGCCGTGGGTGTCTGCGGCTCCGACGTGCACTACTACCGCCACGGCCGCATCGGCGACTTCGTCGTCGAGGAGCCCCTCGTCCTCGGGCACGAGCTGTCCGGCACGATCGAGGCCGTCGGCGAGGGCGTCGACCCGTCCCGCGTGGGGGAGCGCGTGGCCATCGAGCCGCAGCGCCCCTGCCACCGTTGCGCGCAGTGCCTGGCCGGCCGCTACAACCTCTGCCCACACATGCGCTTCTACGCGACGCCGCCGGTCGACGGGGCCTTCACCGAGTTCGTCACCATCGAGGCCGAGTTCGCGCACGTCCTGCCCGACGCCGTCTCGTTCGAGGCCGGCGCGCTCCTGGAGCCCCTGTCCGTCGGCATCGCCGCCGTCCGCAAGGCCGGCATCGTCCCCGGTTCGTCGGTGCTCATCGCCGGCGCCGGTCCCATCGGCATCATCTGCGCCCAGGTCGCGAAGGCCTTCGGTGCCTCGCGCATCGTCGTCAGCGACCTGGTGCCGGAGCGCCGTGCGCGGGCCCTGGAGTACGGCGCCACCGAGGTCGTCGACCCCACCGCCGTGTCCGTCGCGTCCGACATCGTCCCCGTCGACGCGTTCATCGACGCCAGCGGTGCACCCCGAGCGGTGTCGGACGGCATCAAGGCGGTCGGTCCGGCGGGTGCCGCGGTGCTGGTCGGGCTCGGCAACTCCGAGATGACACTGCCGGTCGAGCACATCCAGAACCTCGAGGTCACGGTCACCGGGATCTTCCGGTACACGAACACGTGGCCGGTCGCCATCGAGCTGGTCGCGTCCGGGCAGGTCGACCTCGACTCGCTCGTCACCGGTCGCTTCGGGCTGGACGACGTCCGCGAGGCCCTCGAGAGCGACACGGACCCGGAGTCGCTCAAGTCCGTCGTCTACCCCGGCGGCGTCCCCGCCTGAGCGGGCACGGTGCGGGTTTCGCCGGCCCGGGCCGCGTTGCGCGGCTGGTGCGGCGTTGTAGCCGGGCACGGTGCGTGGAAGCTCGCACCGGGTGGCGACGCACGCACGGTGCGGACTGGAGGCGCGGGGCCAGGCCGCCCCGGTCCTCCCGTCCGGCACGGTGCGCGGCCTGTCGGATGGTGCGGTGTTGGCCGCCTGGTGCGGCGTTGTCGCCGGGCACGGTGCGTGGAAGCGCGCACCGGGTGACGACGCACGCACGGTGCGGACGGGAGGCGCGGGGCCAGGCCTCCCCGCGCCTCCCGTCCGGCACGGTGCGCGGCCTGTCGGATGGTGCGGTGTCGGCCGTCTGGTGCGGCGTTGCAGCCGGGCACGGTGCGTGGAAGCTCGCACGGGGTGGCGACGCACGCACGGTGCGGACGGGAGGCGCAGGGCAGGCCCGCCACGGTCCTCCCGTCCGGCACGGTGCACGGTCTGTCGGACGGTGCGGTGTTGGCGCGTGGTGCGGCGTTGCAGCCGGGCACGGTGCGTGGAAGCGCGCACCGGGTGGCGACGCAGGCACGGTGCGGACGGGAGGCATGGGGCCAGGCCCGCCCCGTGCCTCCCGTCCGGCACGTGACCCGGAACGGGGCCACCGCCGCGTCACCGGGACGCGCTACGGTTCGCGCATGACCGCTTCACCGGCCGCCGTCGTGCCGCAGCGCACCGACCGGCGCGCGCTCGTCTCCTGGGCGCTCTGGGACTGGGGTTCCGCCGCGTTCAACGCGGTCGTCACCACCTTCGTGTTCAGCACGTACCTGGCCAGCCGGGCGTTCGTGGACCCGGCGCTCGTCGGCGACACGTCCGCGGCCGGCAAGGCGATCGTGGAGCGGGAGCTCGCGCACAACGCGGCCGTCGTGTCCACCGCACTGACCATCGCGGGGATCGTCGTGGCCCTGGTGGCACCGGCCATGGGGCGGCTCGCGGACTCGTCCGGACACCGCCGCCGGTCGGTCCTCATCGCCACCATCGGCGTCGCGCTGTCGATCGGGGGCATGGTCTTCGTCGCGCCGAGCCAGCCGTACCTGCTGCTCGGCGCAGCCCTGCTCGGCATCGGGACCGTCGCCTACGAGATCGCGAGCGTCGGCTACAACGCCATGATCGGGCAGGTCGCCTCCGGGGAACGCACCGGCCGCGTCTCCGCCATCGGGTGGGCGGCCGGGTACTTCGGCGGGATCGTGCTGCTCGTCCTGCTGCTCGTGCTCTGCATCCAGGACTTCCGGGGCGACGGGGTCGTCGGCGGGCTCCTGCAGTTGCCAGCCACCGTCGCCACCGGGCAGTGGGACGTCCGCGTCGCGATCGGCATCGCCGCCGTCTGGCTGGCCGTCAGTTCGATCCCGCTGTTCCTCACCGTGCCCGAGGCGGTGCCCGACCGCACCCGTGGCGGCGGCGTGTTCAGCGCCTACGCGGACCTCGGCCGGGACATCGCGCGGCTGTGGCGCGAGCGCCGCAACGTCCTCGCGTTCCTGCTCGCCAGCGCGGTGTTCCGCGACGGTGTCGGGGCCGTCTTCACGTTCGGCGGGATCGTCGCCGCGCAGGTGTTCGGGTTCACGCCGTCGCAGGTCATCCTGTTCGCCATCGCCGCGAACGTCGTGGCCGGCATCGCGACGTTCGTCTCCGGACGCCTCGACGACCGGTTCGGGTCGCGTGCGCTCATCATGGTCTCGCTCGTCGGCCTCGCCGTGTGCGGGGTCGGGGTCTTCGCCGCCGGCAACGAGACGCAGTGGTTCTGGGTGCTCGGGCTGACCCTGGCCGTGTTCGTCGGCCCGGTGCAGTCGTCGTCTCGCGCGTACCTGGCGCGGCTGACGACCCCCGGCCGCGAGGGCGAGCTCTTCGGCCTCTACGCCACCACCGGCCGGGCCGCGTCGTTCCTCGCGCCGGCGCTGTTCGGCGTGGCGGTGACCGTCGGTGGGTCGACCCGGTTCGGGATCCTCGGCGTGGTCGTCGTGCTCATCGCCGGGCTGGTGCTGATGGCGTTCGTCAAGCGGGAACCGCAGGGCGCACGGGCCTGATCCACGGCGTGCGGGGTCTGCCATAGGTCCCCGTCAGGCGGCCTGGAGGCGCGGTTCCCGTCCGTCCACAGGCTGCGGTTGTGCGCACGGTTCCGCACAGGGCCGTGGTCGCGTCGGGCGGCCCGGGCTGCGGTGCGCCAGGATGGGTGCATGACCGACCAGCGCATCGCCGTCGTCGTCCTCGCCGCCGGGCAGGGCACGCGCATGAAGTCGTCCACGCCCAAGGTGCTGCACCGGCTCGCCGGACTGCCGCTCATCGGGCACGTCCTGCGCACGGCGTCGTCGCTCAGCCCCGAGTACGTCGCCGTCGTCGTGCGGCACGAGCGTGACCGCGTCGCGGCCGAGGTCGTCGAGCGCGCCCCCGACGCGATCGTCGTCGACCAGGACGACGTCCCCGGCACCGGCCGTGCGGTCGAGGTGGCGGTCGAAGCGCTGCCCGCCGACTTCGACGGTGCCGTCGTGGTGCTCTCCGGCGACGTCCCGCTGCTCGACGCCGCATCGCTCCGGCTCCTCGTCGACGCCCACGTCGGCGGCGGCAACGGCGCGACCTTCGTGAGTGCCATCGCCCCGGACCCGACCGGCCTCGGACGGATCGTGCGCGACGCTTCCGGCGCCTTCGTCAGCGTCGTCGAGCACAAGGACGCGACGGCCGAGCAGCTGACCATCACCGAGGCGAACGCGGGCATCTACGCGTTCGACGTGGCACGCCTCCGGGCGGCCCTGCCGTCGCTCACCACGGCGAACGCCCAGGGCGAGAAGTACATCACCGACGCTCCCGCGCTGATCAGCGAGCGCGGCGGGCGCATCGACGTGGTCACCCTGACCGACCCGTGGCTCGTCGCCGGCATCAACGACCGTGCCCAGCTCTCCGACGCCGCGCGGGAGCTCAACGCCCGCATCGTCCGCCGCCACCAGCTCGCCGGCGTCACCGTGCAGGACCCGGCGTCCACCTGGATCGACCTCGACGTCACCATCGAGCCCGACGCCGAAGTCCTGCCTGGCACCCAGCTCATCGGTGCCACCGCGATCGCCGCCGGTGCCGTCGTCGGGCCGGACACCACGCTGCGCGACACCGAGGTCGGGGCCCGCGCCACCGTGAACCGCGTCGACGCCACCCTCGCCGTGATCGGGGACGCCGCCTCGGTCGGCCCGTTCGCCTACCTGCGGCCGGGCACGATCCTCGGTGACGACGGCAAGATCGGCACCTTCGTCGAGACGAAGAACGCCCGGATCGGCCGGGGCAGCAAGGTCCCGCACCTGTCCTACATCGGCGACGCCGAGGTGGGCGAGGACTCGAACATCGGCGCGAACACCATCACCGCGAACTACGACGGCGTGCACAAGCACCGCACCGAGGTCGGCTCGAACGTCCGTACAGGCTCGCACAACGTGTTCGTCGCCCCCGTTAGGATTGGTGACGGTGCGTACACCGGTGCCGGGACCACCGTCCGCAAGGACGTTCCGGCAGGATCGCTCGCGATCAGCTACGCCCCACAGCGCAACACCGACGGATGGGTCGAGGAACACCGACCCGGCACACCGGCGGCCGAGGCTGCTCGGCTCGCGAACGGCGAATAGATCCCGGCGACCACCCGTCGCCGACATCGACCCCTCGTGGGTCAGGGAGTGAGCACCGCACTTGTCCGGAATCAAGACAACCGGCCAGAAACGACTCGTCCTCGTCTCGGGGCGAGCACACCCGGCGCTCTCTGCCGAGATCGCGGAGGAGCTCGGGGTCGACCTCGTGCCGACCGATGCCCGGACCTTCGCGAACGGTGAGCTCTACGCCCGCTTCGACGAGTCGGTCCGTGGCTGCGACGCCTTCGTCATCCAGTCGCACACCGCGCCGATCAACGAGTGGCTCATGGAGCAGCTCATCATGGTCGACGCGCTGAAGCGTGCCTCGGCGAAGCGCATCACGGTCGTGGCGCCGTTCTACCCCTACGCGCGCCAGGACAAGAAGGGCCGCGGCCGCGAGCCGATCTCGGCACGCCTCGTCGCCGACCTGTTCAAGGCCGCCGGCGCGCACCGCATCATGAGCGTCGACCTCCACGCCGCGCAGATCCAGGGCTTCTTCGACGGCCCCGTCGACCACCTGTTCGCCATGCCGGTGCTGCTCGAGCGCTTCCGCCAGATCCTCGACCCGAAGACGCTCACCGTCGTGTCGCCCGACATGGGCCGCGTCCGTGTCGCCGACATCTGGTCCGAGAAGCTCGGCGCCCCGCTCGCCATCATCCACAAGCGCCGCGACCCGCTCGTGCCGAACCAGGTCTCGGTGCACGAGATCGTCGGAGACGTCAGCGGCCGCGTGTGCCTGCTCGTCGACGACCTCATCGACACCGGCCGCACGATCGCCAAGGCTGCCGAGGCGCTGAAGAACGCCGGCGCCACGGGAGTCGTCGTCGCCGCGACCCACGCCGTGTTCTCCGACCCGGCCACCGAGCTGCTGCAGAGCGAGTTCATCGACCGCGTGGTCGTGACGGACACCCTGCCCCTGCCGATGGACAAGCGCTGGGACCGCCTCGAGGTCCTGCCGATCGCCCCGCTCATCGCCCGTGCCATCCACGAGGTCTTCGACGACGGTTCCGTGACGTCGATGTTCGACGGCGCCGCTTGACACATCCCGCGCGTAACGCCCTCGCGGCCCGGCTCCGGGCCGCGGGGAGCGTCTTCGCCGAGGACGAAGCCGACCTGTTGCTCGAGGCCGGTGACGGTGAGCCGGTGCGACTCCGGAGCCTCGTGCAGCGTCGGCTGGCCGGTGAGCCGCTCGAGTACGTGCTCGGTTGGGCCGCCTTCGACGGGCACCGCATCCGGGTGACCCCCGGGGTCTTCGTGCCGCGAGCCCGCACCACCGTCGTCGTCGAGCAGGCTGCGCGTCGGCTGCAGCGCTACGACCGGGTGGTCGACCTGTGCTGCGGTGCCGGCGCGATCTCGGTGGCCCTGTTCGGTCGGGTCGGCGCGCTCGACCTCGTCGCCACTGACATCGACCCGGACGCCGTCGACGTCGCGGCCGAGAACATCGGCGACCGCGGCATCGTCGTCGCCGGTGACCTGTTCGCGCCGCTGCCCGATCGGTTCCGCGGGGCCGTGGCGGTCATCGCGGTGAACGCCCCCTACGTGCCGACGGCCTCGATCGAACTCATGCCGACCGAGGCCCGCGAGCACGAGCACCGTGTCGCCCTCGACGGTGGTGCGGACGGCCTCGACCTGCACCGCCGGATCGCCGCGGGTGCGGAGGAGTGGCTCCGTCCCGGTGGTGCTGTCGTCATCGAGGTGTCCGAGGCCCAGGCCGAGGCGTCCGCCGCTGCGTTCACGGCCGCCGGCTTCTCCGCCGTGGTCGAGCGGGACGCCGAGGTCGACGGCACCTGCGTCGTCGCGACCCTGCCCGCCTGACCCCGGTCTGCCTGCCTGGTCCGGTCTGCCTGGCCGTGGTGCCGAGCGGTCACAACACACCGCTCAGGTACGCCGAGGCGGCACGAAGTGTCGCCTGCGCGCCCGGGAACCGACGCTTTCTGCGCCCCCGGCGTGACGCACGTGGCGTGTCGCGCGACCACGGCGAGGGGCGGGGCGGGGTGTCACCGGGCCTCCAGGCCGTCGGGTGACCGGAGCGTGTCGGCGCCGAGCGGTCACGACACACCGCTCAGGTTCGTCGAGGTGGCACGAAGTGTCGCCTGCGCGTCCGCGAACCGACGCTTTCTGCGACCCCGGCGTGACGCACGTGGCGTGTCGCGCGACCGGGGCGAGGGGCGGGGCGGGCTGTCACCGGGCCTCCAGGCCGTCGGGTGACCGGAGCGCGCCGGCACCGAGCGGTCACGACATGCCGCTCAGCTTCGCCGAGGCGGCACGAAGTGTCGCCTGCGCGCCCGCGAACCGACGCTTTCTGCCACCTCGACGGCAGTCAGCGGGCGTGTCGCGCGATCCTGCACCGAAGCGTCAGCGCGCGTCGACCGTCACCGTGTGCCAGCCCGTCGCACCGTTGGGAGCCGGCGGCCGGTCCACGCTCGTCTGCACCTCGCCGTCCGCACTGGTCGCGCGCACCTCGATGCGGTGCGAGCCGGCGGTCGGCGTCCACCGCACCACCCACTGCCGCCAGGTGTCCGCGGAGACCGAGTCGGCGAGTTCGGCGCGCTGCCAGTCGCCGCCTCCGACGCGGACCTCGACGGCCTTCACGCCCTTGTGCGGCTGCCACGCGACCCCCGCGATCGCCACTGGCTTGCCCGCGCTCACGGTCGACCCGTTCCGCGGGGTGTCGATGCGGGACTCGAGCTTGACCGGGCCACGCTCCGACCAGCCACGCGGGGTCCAGTAGCCCTGCGCGTCGGCGAACCGGGTGACCTCGAGCTCGGTGACCCACTTCGTCGCCGAGACGTACCCGAACAGGCCCGGCACGACCATCCGCACCGGGAACCCGTGCTCGGTCGGCAGGGGCTCGCCGTTCATCCCGACCGCGAGCAGCGCCGCGGTGCCGTCGTCCTGCAGCACGTCGAGCGGGGTGCCGGCGGAGAACCCGTCGATGCTCCGTGAGAGCACCATGTCGGCGTCGCCCGTCGGACGCGCCCGGGCGAGGAGCTCCCGGATCGGGTAGCCCAGCCAGCGGGCCGTGCCGATGAGGTCACCGCCGACCTCGTTCGACACGCAGCTCAGGGTGGCCACGTGCTCCTCGAGTGGCAGTGCGAGCAGCTCGTCCCACGTCAGCGTGATCTCGTTCTCGACCGCGCCGTGGATGCGGAGCGACCAATCGGCGGGGTCGACCTGCGGCACGCGAAGGGCCGTGTCGATCCGGTAGAAGTCGGCGTTCGGCGTGATGTAGGGGGTGATGCCGTCGACGTCGAGCGACGCACCCGCGGGGACCGCCGGTGCAGGGGTCGCCGCGGCGGGCAGCCGGATGGCCCGCCTGGCAGCAGCGGCCGCCTGCATCGCGGACGACCCCAGCCGGGAGGCGGTGCCCACCACGACCGCGACGGTCGCCGTCGCGACGCCCCAGACCAGGAACGTGCGGCGCTCCGTCGACGCGGGTCGCGGTGCCGCCGTCGGCACGGTCGCCGCGGCCTCCCACCGGCGCAGCCGCTGGAGCAGCAGGCGCAGGACGACCACCGCTGCCGCGATGCCGAGGACCGTCGGGGCGCCGTCGAGGGTCCCGCTGCCCGAGCGGGTGCTGACGGCAAGCAGCGCCAGCACACCACCGGCGGCGAACACGAGGGCACCGAAGGGCGGTCGTGCACGTTCGAGGACACCGGCACCGGCGCTGATCGCAATGACGATCACCGTCATGAGCACGAACAGGGCGACCTTGTCCCCGGTGCCGAACACGGCGACCATGAAGTCCTTCGCACCCGGGGGAGCGAGGTCGATGACGGCGGACCCGACGGCGACCAGGGGGCTGCCCGCTCCGCCGAGCAGCAGCGCGCCGAACTCGGCGACACCGAGGAACGCGGCGGCGGCCACGACGCCGACGATCGCGGCGATCAGCGTCCAACGTCGGGTCGAAGGGGCATCGGGCCCGCCCGGGCCGTCCGACGGACCCGCCGTCGGTCGACCGATCGGTTCGTCCGTCGTCTCGGTGGTCACCGCCCGAGCGTAGGTCGCCCGGCCGCTCGTGGGCTGTGTGTGCGCGCTTCCCCGCGCGTTCATCGGGTTCGGCCAGCAGGTGGCGCGCGGCTCGTGGGAGGATCGGACCGTGCTGCAGCGTCCGGATGGTGTCCCGCGGTCCGGTCGTGCCCGCGGTGCCGGGCGGACACCGATGTCTCCGGCACGTCGACTCGCCACCCTGCGCTGGGTCATCGTCGTCGTCTGGCTGGTCCTCCTGATCACCCGGATCGTCGTGGTCTCGACGGCGCCGGGCGTCGACCTCTCCTGGTACGGCATCGTGGAGTTCGGCGCGATCGCCCTCGGGGTCGTGGTCATCGTGGTCGCCGTCGTGCGGACCGCGACGGCACGGCGGCGGCAGGCGGACGAGGCCCTCGCGCTCGCCATCCGGCGGATCGACCCGACGGTGTGGCTCGTCCCGGCGGCGCCGACACCGGAACTCCGTGGCATCGTCGACGAGGTCCGCCCGGACACCCACCTCGGTTCGCGCGTGACGTGGGCCTTCGGCGCCACCGAGGCCTCCCTGTGGGAACTCGACGAACGGCGGGCGACCCGGCTGCTCGTGATCCGGTGGAGTCGTGTCGTGCACGTCGGACTGGAAGACGTGGTGGACGGCGTCGACGGCTCGGACGGCTCGGGGCGAGACGGTGGCTCCGAGCGCCCTGGCCGTTCCGCTGGCGCTCGCCGCGCGTGTGCGGTGGCGATCCACCACGTGCGACCGGACGACACCCCCGCGGTGGCGACGTTCTTCGTCCGGACCGCCCCCGGTTCGCGTCGGCTGCTCGGGCGCGGTCCACGGCTGGACCGGCTCGTCGCCGACCTGGCACGGGAACGCATCGTCGCCTGACGCGACGGAGGGCCCCGGTCAGCGAGGCCCTCCTTGCAGAACCCGCACCGACCTCCGTGATCGGCTGGGGGTGCGGTCGTCAGTGCGTGGACGGCTCCTGCTCGACCTCGCGGCGGTGGTCGTCGGACCACAGCGTGTGGAAGGTGCCGTCCTTGTCGATGCGCTGGTAGGTGTGCGCGCCGAAGAAGTCGCGCTGGCCCTGGATCAGCGACGCGGGCAGACGGTCGGACGCGAGCGAGTCGAAGTACGACAGCGCGGACGAGAAGCCCGGAGCGGGGACGCCCGACGCAGCCGCGATGCCGACGATGCGGCGCCAGGCGGCTTCGCCCTCGGCCACCGCGTTCGCGAAGTACGGGTCGACCAGCAGCGACTCGAGCTTCGGGTTCTCGGCGTACGCCTCGACGATGCGGTTCAGGAACTGAGCGCGGATGATGCAGCCACCCCGCCAGATCTTCGCGACGTTGCCGAGGTCGATGTCCCAGCCGTACTCCTTCGCCCCGGCGATGATGAGGTCGAAGCCCTGTGCGTACGCGACGACCTTCGAGGCGTACAGCGCCGCACGCACGTCGTCGGCGAAGGTGTCCGGCACCTCGGCGATCTGCGGACGGTTCTTGACCGACTGCTGCACCGCGGCACGCTGCGTCGGCTTCGACGACACGGCGCGGGCGAACACGGCTTCGCCGATGCCCGAGACGGGGATGCCCAGGCCCACGGCGTTCTGCACGGTCCAGACGCCGGTGCCCTTCGAGCCGGCCGCGTCACGGATGACGTCGACGAGCGGCTTGCCGGTGTCGGCGTCGCGCTGCTTGAGGACCTCGCCGGTGATCTCGATCAGGTAGGACTCGAGGTCGCCCTTGTTCCACTCGTCGAAGACCTGCACCAGGTCCTCCACCGAGAGCCCGCCGACGCGACGGAGCAGGTCGTACGACTCGGCGATGAGCTGCATGTCGGCGTACTCGATGCCGTTGTGCACCATCTTGACGAAGTGCCCGGCGCCGTCGGTGCCGATGTGGGTCACGCACGGTTCGCCTTCGGCCACCGCGGCGATCGACTTCAGGATCGGCCCGAGCGTCTCCCAGGCCTCCTTCGAGCCACCGGGCATGATCGACGGGCCCTTGAGCGCGCCCTCTTCACCACCGGAGATGCCGGTGCCGACGAAGTTGAGACCCTTCTCGCGCAGGTCGTGCTCACGTCGGATGGTGTCGTGGAAGTTCGCGTTGCCGCCGTCGACGATGATGTCGCCCGGTTCGAACCGTTCGGCGAGCTGACCGATCACGGCGTCGGTGCCCTTGCCGGCCTGCACCATGATGATGGCGGTCCGGGGCTTCGACAGCGAGGCGACGAACCCGTCGATGTCCTCGGACGCGATGAACCCGGCGTCGCCGTGCTCCTGGAGCAGCTCCTCGGTGCGGGCGTAGGTGCGGTTGTAGACCGCCACCGTGTTGCCTTCGCGCGATGCGAGGTTGCGGGCGAGGTTCGAGCCCATCACTGCGAGTCCGACGACTCCGATGTTCGCCTGACCGTTGTTGTCTGCCACGAGGGCCTCCTTTGTCCTGACGTTGGCGCCCAACCTACGACCGGCGGTCTGGGATCGCACAGGTGTTGCGGGAACTGGGGACCAGAGTTCACCGGATCAATACTGTGGAGGGATGAGCGAGCTCGCTGTCCACCCGCCCGTCCTCGTGATGGGGGTCTCCGGCTCCGGCAAGTCCACCATCGGCCAGGCGCTCACCGACGCCCTGGTCGCGCAGGGCGAACCGTGCGTCTTCGTCGACGCCGACGACCTGCACCCGGTCGCCAACAAGGAGAAGATGCGGCAGGGGATCCCGCTCACCGACGAGGACCGCTGGCCGTGGCTCGACGCCTGCGCCGAGCGGATCGCCGCGGTCGAATCGGACGGCTCCCGGTGCGTGATGGCGAACTCGGCGCTGAAGCGTGCCTACCGGGACCGGCTGCGCGAGTCCGCGCCGAGTCTCGTCATCGCCTTCCTCGACGGGTCGCGCGACCTGATCGCCGAACGGCAGTCCCACCGCCAGCACGAGTACATGCCGACGACGCTGCTCGACTCGCAGTTCGCGACCCTCGAGCGGCCGCAGCCCGATGAGGCCGCCGTCGCGGTGTCGATCGACGGCTCGGTCGACGACACCGTGCGGGAGATCCTCGCCGCGCTCACGGTCACCACCGGCTGACGGACGTCGACGACCTGCGACTGATCCGGGCAGTTCCTCCACAGGGCGCAGCGCGGTCGTCGCCGTCCCCAACCGATCCCCGGTCCCGTCCGCGTCGAGGGGGACGCTCGTACCGTCGCTCCATGACCACGATCACTGCCGCCCGTTCAGATACCACTCTTGATACCATCGACCCCATGGCCATGACCCTCCGACTCGACGACGACGAGGCAGCGGCGTTGCGCAAGCGTGCTGACCTCGAGGAGCGCTCGATGCAGGACGTCGCGCGCGCCGCCATCCGCGAGTACGTCGAGCAGCACAGCCGCAGCGATCTGATCGACGGCATCCTCGACCGAGAACTCCCGCGCTACGCCGAGGCGCTCGAACGACTCGGCAAGTGATCCACCTCACGACCGACGAGGCGTTGCACGTCGCTCGTCGGACCCTGGGAACTGACTACGCGATCCGCGACGTCGGACTGCTCGAAGCGGCGGTCGCGCGACCCGCCGCGTCGGTGGGCGGGAACGACGCCTACCCGACGCTGGTCGAGAAGGCGGCGGCGCTCGTCCACTCCGCCGTCCGGAACCACGCCCTGGTCGACGGCAACAAGCGCCTCGGGCTGATGCTGCTCGTGGTCTTCCTCGGCGTGAACGGCGTCCGGCTCCACGCCTCGAACGATCAGGCGTACGACTTCATCGTCGCGATCGCCGAGGGGGAACTCGATGCCGTGCCGGAGATCGCTGCTGCTCTGACCTCGATGGTCTCGGACGCCTGATCGACAGGGCGGCGGCCGTCAGCCGTCGCCGATCAGCGGCGCACTGAACTGATCGCCCCGTGCGGCCGGTGCCCCGGATCCGTGCGGGTGTGGACGTCCACGGCGTCGAACCCCGCTTCGTCCAGCAGCACCGCCAGGGACGCGACCGGCCAGCGGTACGCGGTGACGACCGCGTGGTCGAAGGCCTCGACCGCGGCGCCCTCGAAGAACCCGAGCAGCAGCCCACCGCCGGGGGTGAGCACCCGACGGAACTCGGCGAGTGCCCCACCGATCCGCGACGGTTCGTGGTGGATCACCGAGTACCAGGCCAGGACCCCGTCGACGCTGCCGTCCGCGAGCGGGAGCGCGTCGAGCGACCCGACCCGGAAGTCGATGTCCGCGTCCACCGCGCCGTGCGTCCGTCGTGCGTGCTCGACGAACTCCGGCACCGCGTCGATGCCGCTGACACGGTGCCCCTGCCGTGCGAGGTACGCCGTCCAGTGACCGGGGCCGCACCCGGCGTCGACCAGGGGACCGCTGCGACCGGCTGCCCAGGCCTCGACGAGGGCTCGGTCGTCGGGATGGACGGCGTCCATCGACCCGAGCAGCGCCGCGTACTCGTCGGCTCGAGCGCTGTACGCCGCCGTCACCCGCTCCGTCATGCGCCCGACCGTACCGCCGCAGCGCCGAACCGTGCGAGGTTCCGTGTTCCGTGCGACCCGGCAACCCTCGCACCAGGCACGGAACCTCGCACCACGCGGCAGCGCGGCGCCCGCCAGCGTCAGAGCTTGAACGTCGCCTTCGGGATGTCGGACACGATGCGCCGGGCGGTGCGGACGGCGTCCTCCTCGGAGACCTGGTGCGTGACCACGAGCGACGCCAGGTACGCCGCGTCCGCCCGCCGCGCCATGTCGTGCCGCGCGGGGATGGAGCAGTACGCACGGGTGTCGTCGATGAACCCGGAGGTCTTGGTGAACGACGCCGAGTCGGTGACGGCCGACCGGTAGCGCCCGATGGCCGCCGGGGTGTCGATGAACCACCACGGTGCGCCCGCGTACACGGCGGGGTAGAAGCCCGCGAGCGGCCCGATCTCGCGCGAGAAGACGGTCTCGTCGACAGTGAAGAGCACGAGGTGGAACCCGGGAGCGGTGCCGAAGGACTCGAGCAGCGGCCGGAGCGGCTCGGTGAAGGACCCGACGGCCGGCAGGTCGTGCCCGGTGTCCGGCCCGAAGCGCTCGAGCGTCGGGGTGTGGTGGTTCCGGATCACCCCGGGATGCAGCTGCATGACGAGGCCGTCCTCCACGCTCATCTCCGCCCAGCGGTAGAGCATGTCGTGCCGGTACGCCGTCGCCTCGGCCTCGGTGACCGAGGACGCATCGCGCAGCGCCGCGGCGTGGATGCGTTCCCGCTCGCTCGACGGCAGGGGAGCGGAGCCCGCGTCGAGCACCCCGGTGTCCGTGGCGGTCGCACCGTGCTCGATGAAGTGGTGGCGACGTGCGCGGAGAGCCGCCAACAGCCCTGCGTGGGTGCCCGTGTCGATGCCGGCAGCCTCGCCGATCGACGCGACCACGGGCCTCCAGTCCGACCGCGTCGGGTCGAACACGGCGTCCGCGCGGAACGTGGGGAGCACCCGGCCGGTGAAGCCGGGGTCCGCGGCGAGCTGCGCGTGCGCAGCGAGGTCGTCCGCCGGGCCGTCCGTGGTGGCGAGGACCTCGATGCCGAAGGCGTCGAAGAGCGCGCGTGGCCGGAAGGCGGGCGACGCCAGCAGGCCGGCGATGTGGTCGTACTGGTCGTCCGCGTTCGCGGCGGACGGCGCCTGGTCGAGCCCGAACACGTCGTGCAGCTCCGTCTCGAACCAGTAGCGCACGGGGGTTCCGAGGAAGTCGTCCCAGTGCTCCGCCAGCTGCCGCCAGATGGCACGGCCTGGCGGCGTCGGCTCAGCGGCATCGCGCCAGCGATGCGCCGACGCCGCCGGGCGAGCCTGCGAGCCCGGGCGGGGCCCCGACAGGTCCGCGCGTCCCAGCGCGGCCAGGTCCACCCCGTTCGCGTGCAGCAGGCGGAGTACGTAGTGGTCGGGCGTGATGAGCAGCGACGCAGGGTCGCTGAACGGCTGGTCCGAGGCGATCAGCGCCGCATCGACATGCCCGTGCGGCGAGATGATCGGGGCGTCCTTGACCGCCTCGTACACGGTGCGTGCCACGGATCGCGCTCCGGGATCGGCGGGGAACAGCCGGTCGGGGTGCGGTGCGAGCCGGGTGGGGGTGCTGGTGCGGGTCATCATCGACTCCTTCGGGGACGGCGAGTTCGGGTGGTGCGAGTGTGGGGCGGCGGGATTTCCGGATCAGGCGGTTCCGGCACGGGGCGCCGGTCCGGTCGACTCGCGCACGGTCAGGTGGGTGGGCAGGGCGACGGCGCCGGACATGTGCTCCCCGGGCAGTTCGTCGGCGGGCAGCGCGCCGAGCCGTCCGAGCAGCATCCGGATCGCGACCCGGCCGGCACGTTCGATCGGCGAGGTCATCGTGGTGAGCGGCGGGTTGCAGAAGTCGGCACCGAAGATGTCGTCGCAGCCCACGATGCTCATGTCCTCGGGGACGCGGACCCCGCGCTCCCGCAGCCGGGCGAGCATCCCGATGGCGATCAGGTCGTTGAAGGCGATGCACGCGGTCGCACCGGCGTGCACGGCGGCGTCGGCGGCCGCGGCGCCGGAGTCGACGAAGGGTGCGTGCGGGCCTACCCGGGCGACGCGGATCCCCAGGCGCTTGGCGACCTGCACGAGCGCGCGCCACCGACGCTCGTTCGACCACGAGCTGTCCGGCCCGGCGACGTACAGGATCTCCCGGTGTCCCAACGACACGAGGTGCTGCACCGCCTGCTCCACCCCGCCGGGGGTGTCGATGAGCACCGAGGGCACGCCGGTGGGTCGGCGGTTCACGACGACCAGGGGGATCCGTTCGGCGAACCGTGCGATCTGCGCGTCGGACAGTCGCGACGCCGTGAGCACGGCCCCGTCGGCCTTCGCCCCCACGGCGGTGAGTGCGGCCATCTCGGCGTCGGCGGACTCCTCGGTGTCGACGAGCAGCTGCGTCCAGCCGGCCCCGGCGAGCTGGTGCTGCGTGCCCCGGATGACGTCGAAGTAGAACGGGTTCGTGATGTCGGACACGAGCACGGCGACGGCGCGGGTGCGCCCGGACGTCAGCGCCCGTGCCTGCGAGTTGGCGACGTAGCCGAGCTCGCGGGCTGCCCGCTGGATGCGCTCCTGGGTGACGGGGTTGACCCGGTCGGGCAGGGACAGGGCGCGGGAGACGGTGGACGCGGCGACCCCGGTGGCGTCGGCGATGTCGCGGATGGTGACGCGACGCGCGGCACCAGCGGCGGCGCCGGCAGCGCGAGCACCAGCGGCGGCGCCACCAGCAGTGCCTGCGGCACCGCCCGTGCGCCCGCCGCCGTCCGTCGAGAGGTCCTTCACGAGGCCGAACGTATTCGCGTCTGGCAACAAGTGGCAACCGGTTGCCGCATGTTGCCAACGGCGGAACAGTGGTGCCACCGAGCAGCGCCGCTCGGAGGAGGTCTCGAGGAGGAAACCCCCGTGAAGACGCGAAGACTGCAAGTCCGCACCATCGTCGGTGCCGTCGCCGTGGTCGCCCTCGCCGCACTGTCCCTGCAGGGATGTGCCGTGGTGAACGGCAGCGGCGACGACCCGAACACCCTCCGCGTGATGATGGGCGCGGACACCACCTACCCCAAGGAACGCAAGCAGTGGCAGCGGGAGACCGCCGCCGAGTTCAAGCGCACGACCGGTGCCGACATCCAGTGGGAGACCTACTCGTCCGCGCAGGAGGAACTGACCGCGATCCAGACGAGCGTCATCTCCGGGCAGGGCCCCGACGTCTACGCGATCGGCACCACCTTCACCCCGACCGCGTACGCCACCGGTGCCTTCGTCGAGATGGGCACGAAGGAGTGGGACGCGATCGGCGGCAAGGACCAGTTCGACCCCGCGTCCTTCGGCATCTCCGGTCCGAGTGCGTCGAAGCAGATCGGGATCCCGTTCGCCAGCCGTCCGTTCGTGATGGCGGTGAACAAGGACCTGCTCGCCAAGGCGGGGATCACCGACATGCCCACGACGTGGGACGAGCTCACCGCCGACGCGAAGGCCACCACGGGTGACGGACGCCACGGCATGGCGATCGCCTACGCCGACGGCTTCGACCCCTGGAAGTTCGTGTGGGGGATGGCCCAGAACGCCGGCAACACGATCGTCGACGGCTCGAAGGCCGAGATCGACAGCACGGCCGTCGAGAACGCCTACCGCACCTACTTCGACTGGGTCACGAAGGACGGTGTCGTCGACCCGGCCGCGATCGGCTGGAACAACGCCCAGGCCCTCGCGCAGTTCACCGAGGGCAAGGCCGCGTTCTTCCCGATGACGACCACCACCGCCATCAACTCCTTCCAGGACACCAAGGTCGACGGCAAGTACGAGTTCGCACTGCTGCCCACCGTCCCGCCGGGGGCGTCCGAGCGGCCGTCCGACGGCATCGAGGCCGCCAGCATCCTGTCCGGCGACAACTGGGTCGTCGCCGACTACGGCAGCAAGCAGGAGCTGTCGTTCGCGTTCGTCAAGCAGCTCAGCGCCCCGAAGGCCCAGCTCGAGTACTACGACCTGTTCGGCAACCTGCCGACCAACGCGTCGGCCGCCGCCGACCTGGCAGCCGACAACCCGCAGCTCAAGCCGATCATCGACGCCGGCCGCCTGTCCAAGCCGACCGCCTTCACCGGCGCCTGGTCCGACATCCAGCTCGCCCTGGTCGACGTGGTCGTGCAGTCGATCCCGTCGCTGAAGTCCGGCGAGGTCACCGACGACCAGCTCCGCAAGCGACTGCAGGACGCCCAGAAGGACGCCCAGGCCACCCTCGACCGTCAGAAGAACGGAGGTCTGTGATGACCAGCACGCAGACCAGGCCCCGCACCGACGCGGCGCCGCCCCGGCCGGTCCGCCCGGCCGGCAAGACGCCCCTCTACAAACGCGAGCGCCCGCTGTGGATGCTCCTGCCCGGCGGGGTCCTCATGCTCGCCGTCATCGTGGTGCCGCTCCTGGTGGGCTTCTGGATCGCGATGCTCGACCTCGACCAGTACACGCTCCGCCAGTGGTTCAGCGCCCCGTTCGTCGGGTTCGCGAACTTCACCGAGGCGTTCACGAACTCGCCGCTGCTGCACTCCATCTGGATCTCGGTGTCGTTGTCGGTGCTCGTCACCGCGGTGACCGTGCCGATCGGGGTCGCTGCCGCGATCTCGACGCAGAACCGGTTCCCCGGTCGCGGGCTCGTCCGATCGGTCTACCTGATCCCGTACGTGCTCCCCGCATTCGTCGTCGGCACGTTCTTCCGCACGATGCTCCAGCCGCAGGGGGTCGTGAACTCGATCCTGCACACCGACGTGCTGTGGCTGAACGGCTCGGCGTCGTACTGGGCGCTCGCCGGCGTGATGATCTGGACGAGCTGGCCCTTCGTCTACCTGCTGTCCCTGGCCGGACTGCAGGCCGTGGACAACGAGGTGCACGAGGCCGCCGCGCTCGACGGGGTGACCTGGTGGGCGAAGCTGCGGTACATCATCTTCCCGTACCTGCGCGGACCCCTCAGCCTCGCGGTGATCATCTCGATCCTGCACAACATCAACAACTTCACCCTGCCGTTCGTGCTGTTCGGCATCCCGCTGCCGTCCAGCGTCGAGGTGATGCCCGTCCTGACGTACATCGCGAGCTTCCAGTCGTTCCGCTTCGGCCTGTCCGCCGCCATGGCGATCTGCTCGCTCGTGATCGTCGCGATCCCGCTGTTCGTCTACCTGCGGGCGGTCAAGCTCGACACCGGCGACGACGCCGGCCCCAACCGGAAGCAGCGTCGCGCCGACCGCGCCACGCTCGCAGCCGCCCCGACCGCCGCCGACATCGACGGAGCACGCGCATGACCACCCCGAGCACGTCCTTCAGCACCCGCACCCGCCCCACCGCGACGCTCACCGAGAGCATCACGACCGGCAGCGGCGGCCGACGGAGCAAGCGTCCCTACGACACCGACGTCACCCGGCTGCTGCCGCGCTGGCTGCTCGTCACCGTCATCGCGGTGATCATCGCGTTCATCGCCGTCCCGGTGCTCTACATCCTGTTCGGCTCGGTCAACTCCGACGTCGCGGTCGCTCGCGGCGAGTACTTCCCGTCGGAGTTCACGCTGTCGAACTACGTCGAGATCTGGTCGACGGTCGCCCTCGGCGAGGGACTGGTGAACTCGATGCTCACCGCCGGTGCCGTCGCCGTCGCGAGTGCCGCGCTCGCCGTGTCCACGGCCTACGTGCTCGTCCGGTTCCGGTTCCTCGGGCGGCTGACGATCCTGCGTGGGCTCCTCGCCCTGCAGTCGATCCCGGGCACGCTCCTGCTCCTGCCGGTCTTCGTGGTGTTCTCGAACATCGCCAGTGCCACCGGCGTGCAGATCATCGGCACCCGATGGGGCCTGTTCGTCACCTACCTGACCTTCGCCCTGCCGTTCTCGACGTGGGTGATGGTCACGTACCTGCGCGGCCTGCCGAAGGAACTCGAGGAAGCGGCGCGCATCGACGGCGCCAGCTCGACGAAGATCCTGACGAAGATCGTCCTCCCGCTGTCGTGGCCGGGCATCGTCGTGTCCGCGATCTTCGCCTTCCTGCTCGGCTGGAACGACGTCCTGTTCTCCACGATCATGACGACCCCGAACACCCGGACGGTCGCCGTGGTCCTGCAGGTGCTCGGCACCACCCAAGAGGGCGGCGCCGTCCCGATCTACGGCCAGATGATGGCCGCCTCGATCGTCTGCGCCGTCCCCGTCGTCGCCCTGTACCTGATCTTCCAGCGCTACCTGGTCGGCGGGCTCACCGCCGGCTCCGTCAAGTAGCGCTGTGCAGTCTGCCGACTTGTCCACAGACTGCCTGGAGGCGCGGTGCCAGCCCGCCCCGCGCCTCCAGTCTGGTCGCATGAAGGGAATGCAATGACCCAGCCCAGTTGGGAACTCTCCGGTTTCGGCGACGAGATCGACGCCGACCCGGTCGTCCAGGTCGCGGTCCTCCAGGCGCTCGGCGCGAGCGCCATCGAGGTCCGCAGCGCCTGGGGCGTCAACGTCGTCGACCTCGACGAGGACCAGCTCGCCGGACTCCACCGGCTGCTCGACGAGCGCGGGCAGACCGTGTCCGCGATCGCCTCGCCGATCGGCAAGGTGCCCGTCGACGAACCCGTCGAGCACGAGGTGTCACGGCTCGCCCGTGCGATCCGTGCCGCGCACGCCCTCGGCACGACGAACATCCGGATCTTCTCGTTCTACTTCGAGGGCCGCAGCCCCGACGACGTCCGCGACGACGTCCTCGTCCGGATGCGGGCGCTGGCCGACCTCGCCGAGCGCGAAGGCATGACGCTGCTGCACGAGAACGAGAAGGACATCTACGGCGACGTCCCCGCGCGGGTGCTCGACATCGTCGAGAGCGTCGGTTCGTCCGCGCTCCGCCTGGCCTGGGACAACGCGAACTACGTGCAGTGCGGCGTCCGGCCCTTCACCGACGGCTGGGAGCAGCTCGCCCCGTACGTCGACTACCTGCAGGTCAAGGACGCCCTCGCCGCCGACTCGTCGGTGGTCCCCGCGGGCGAGGGTGACGGCGAACTGCTCCAGACCCTCACCGCGCTCCGCGACGCCGGCTACTCCGGGTACGCCTCGCTCGAACCGCACCTCAGCGACTTCACCTCCCTCGGCGGGTTCTCCGGCCCCGCGGCCTTCGGTCGTGCCGGCCGGGCCTTCCGCACCCTCACCGACCAGATCGGAGTCACCCTGCGATGACCGAACCCACCAACCCGCTCCGCCTGGCCGTCGTCGGCGCCGGTGTCATCGGACGCCACCACGCCACCGTCGCCGTCCACCACCCCGACCTGCAGGTCGTCGCCCTCGTCGACGCCGTGCCCGAAGCCGCCACGAGCGCAGCCGACGCGATCGAGGCGATGGGCGTCGCCCGCCCGATCACGACGTCCACCATCGAGGAGGCGATCGACCAGACCGACATCGACGTCGTCGCGATCTGCTCGCCGTCCGGCATGCACGTGCAGCTCGCCGAGGCCGCCCTGGCCGCCGGCAAGCACGTCGTCATCGAGAAGCCGCTCGACACCACGATGCCCCGGGCACGGCAGATCGCGGCACTCGCCGCAGCCGCGCGCGACCGCGGGCTCGTCACGAGCGTCATCAGTCAGCACCGCTTCGACCCGGCGTCGGCGGCCGTCGCCCGGGCCGCGCACGACGGCGGGTTCGGCACCGTGACCTCGGGGCTCGCGAGCGTCGCGTGGTACCGGTCGCAGGGGTACTACGACTCCGGTGACTGGCGCGGCACCTGGGCGCTCGACGGCGGCGGCGCGGTGATGAACCAGGGCGTGCACACCGTCGACCTGCTCGTCTGGGCGCTCGGCCGTCCGGTCGAGATCTCGGCCCAGACGGGGCTCCTCGCCCACGACCGGATCGAGGTCGAGGACACCGCCGTCGCCACCGTCCGGTTCGCCGGCGGGGCGCTCGGGGTCGTCCACTGCACGACCGCCGCGTACCCGGGGCTCTCCGCCCGGTACGCCGTGTACGGCACGCACGGCTCCGCCATCGTCGACGACGACCGGCTCGCGTACTTCCACATCGCCCCGGACACCGCCACGCTCGAGTCCGCGTCCACCACGTCGAACGCCACCGCGGTCGCCGGAGCGGTCGACCAGAAGGACCAGGTCGTCCCGCCCGAGCACGTCGTCGGCGGCCCGGCCGAACCCGACCACTTCGCCGCGGGGCACGCTCGGCAGTACACGGACATCGCCGACGCGATCCGGCAGGGACGCGAACCGGGTGTCACCGTCGACGCGGCCCTCGTGTCGCTCGCCACCGTCCGCGGGCTCTACGTCAGCGCGACGCTCGGGCGACCCGTGCGCATCGACGACGTGATCGAGGGAACGTACGACGACGTGGTGCCCGTCGTCGGCACACCCGCCACCGCAAGCGCGACCGAAGGAGCCACCCGATGAAGTTCTCCGTGTTCACCGCCTCCACCCCCGACTGGACCCCGTCCGAAGCCGCCGAGACCCTGGCGGCGCAGGGCTGGGACGGCATCGAGTGGCGCATCGTCGACGACCGCCCGGCCGACGGCACCGAGGTCCCCGCCGAGCGGTCGTTCTGGGCGGGCAACAACTCGACCTGGCAGTACACCGGCATCCGCGACCGGGTCGGCGAGATCGCCCGGGCCACCGACGCCGCCGGGCTCGAGTACTCGGGCATCGGCGGCTACCAGCCGGCCGCCGACCACGACGGCGTCGAGACGATGCTGCGCGTGACCAGCGAACTCGGCGCCCGGCAGGTCCGCGTCACGATGCCGCACTACCGTGCCGAGAAGGAACGCACCGGCGAGACCTACCCGCAGCTCTTCGACCGCACCCGCGCCGATCTCGAGTGGGTCGCGTCGCGTGCGTCGGAGCTCGGCGTGAAGGCACTCGTCGAGCTGCACCACATGACGATCACGCCGTCGGCCTCCGCGGCACTGCGACTGATCGACGGTCTCGACCCCGCACACGTCGGCGTCATCCACGACCTCGGCAACCTCGTGATCGAGGGGTACGAGGACCACCTGGCCGCGTTCGAACTGCTCGGGCCGTACCTGGCGCACGCCCACGTGAAGAACGCCCGCTGGGTCGACACCGGCGACACCCGTGCCGACGGCAGTTCGATCTGGCAGCACGAGTGGGCACCCCTGCGCACCGGCCAGGCGTCGGTGTCCGAGTACGTCGACGCGCTCCGCCAGGTCGGGTACGACGGATGGGTCACCATCGAGGACTTCTCCACCGACCTCCCGCTCGAGGCCCGCACCGCCGACAACCTGGCGTACCTCCGCTCCCTCGTACCGGTGTCGGCATGACCGATCGGCGTCCGGGCATCGTCCACCTGGGGGTGGGGGCCTTTGCTCGTGCCCACCTCGCCTGGTACACCGCCCACACCACGGGGGAGCCGTGGGGGATCACCGCCTTCACTGGCCGCTCGCCCGCCGCCGCGGACGCGTTGACCGCGCAGGACTGCCGGTACACGCTCGTCACCCGAGCCGCGTCCGGCGACGGAGCCGAGGTGGTCGACACGATCGTGGCCGCCCACCCGGGCAGCGACGACACGGCCTGGAGGCACGTGGTCGCGTCCCCGGGGACGACCATCGTCACGCTGACGGTCACCGAGCAGGGCTACCGGCCCGGTTCCGACGTGCCCGCGCGGCTGGTCGCGGGGCTCGACGCCCGCCGTGCCGCCGGGTCCGGGCGCATCGCGCTGGTCAGTCTCGACAACCTGACGCACAACGGGGCGGTCCTGCGCGACGCCGTGCTCGACGCCGTCACCGACGACGCCCTGCACGACTGGATCGAGGCGAACGTCACGTTCCCGAGCTCGATGGTCGACCGGATCACCCCGGCCACCACCGACGACGACGTCGCGCGCCTGTCGGAACTGCCGGGTGCGCTCGCCGGAGACCGGGTCCCCGTCGTCACCGAGCCGTTCGCCGAGTGGGTGCTCGAGGACGCCTTCGCGGGCACCGACCGGCCCGCGTGGCAGACGGCCGGCGTCCGGATCGTCGACGACGTCACCCCGTACGAGCAGCGGAAGCTCTGGCTGCTGAACGGCTCGCACTCGCTCCTCGCCTACCTGGGGCTGCAGCTCGGCCACGACACCGTGGCCGAGGCGATGGACGACCCGGTCTGCCGCACCGCCGTCGAGCAGCTCTGGGACGAAGCCGCGCTCGAACTCCCGCTGCCCGAGGCCGAGGTCAAAGACGCCCGCACGGCCCTGGTCGAACGGTTCGCCAACCCGCGCATCCGGCACACGCTGCGGCAGATCGCGTCCGGCGGCTCGCAGAAGCTGCCCGTCCGTGTCGTCGACGTCGTGCGGCACCGGCTCGCCCGCGACCCCTCGGCCGGCATCGGCACCGGAGCGGCCACCGCCCTCGCCGCGTGGTGGCTGCACGTCACCGAGCAGTCCGACCTGGTGGACGACCCCGGTGCCCCCGGGCCAGACTCGGACGTGCACGACGTCCTGGCCGTCGTCGCGCCCGAACTCGACACCACCCCCGTGGTCGCCGCCGTGACGGCGGCGGCCGACCGCATCCGCACCGCCGCGGCACGCGCCCGCGAACGCTCCAACGGAGGAGTCCACGCATGACCGACACGACCACCACCAACCCCGCGGCCCCGGTCCCCGGTGCCACCGACAGCGGGCCGGCCGAGACCACCGCCGGCCGTCCGGACACCTGGGCCTCGGCGGACCGCGGCCAGCTGATCGAGCGGGCCGAGGTCATCGTGACCAGCCCGAACCGGAACTTCGTGACGCTCAAGCTCACCACGGCCGACGGCGTCACCGGGCTCGGCGACGCCACCCTGAACGGCCGCGAGCTCGCGGTCTCCGCGTACCTGTCCGAGCACGTCGTCCCGCTGCTCGTCGGCCGTGACGCCAGCCGCATCGAGGACGCCTGGCAGTTCCTGTACCGGTCGTCGTACTGGCGCCGTGGTCCGGTCACGATGGCCGCGATCGCCGCCGTCGACATGGCCCTCTGGGACATCAAGGCGAAGGTCGCCGGGATGCCGCTCTACCAGCTGCTCGGCGGGGCATCGCGCACCGGGCTCATGGCGTACGGCCACGCCTCGGGCAAGGAGCTGCCCGAGCTGTTCGACTCCATCCGCGAGCACCAGGAAGAGGGCTACCGCTCCATCCGGGTGCAGACCGGTGTCCCCGGCCTCGAGTCCATCTACGGCATCGCCTCGAACAGGACCACCGAGGGCAACGCCGGCGTCCGCTACGACTTCGAGCCCGCGCAGCGCGGTGCGTACCCGGCGATGGAGGACTGGGACACCCGCGCCTACCTGCGCCACGTGCCCACCGTGTTCGAGGCCGTCCGCAACGAGTTCGGCCCCGAACTGCCGCTGCTGCACGACGGCCACCACCGGATGACCCCGCTGCAGGCCGCCAAGCTCGGCAAGTCGCTCGAGCCCTACGACCTGTTCTGGCTCGAGGACTGCACCCCCGCCGAGAACCAGGAGGCCCTGAAGCTCGTCCGGCAGCACACCACGACGCCGCTGGCGATCGGCGAGGTCTTCAACACCATCTGGGACTTCAAGGACATCATCCGCGACCAGCTCATCGACTACGTCCGCGGTGCCGTCACGCACATGGGTGGCGTCACGCCGCTCAAGAAGACGATGGAGTACGCGGCGCTGTACCAGGTCAAGTCCGGCTTCCACGGGCCGACCGACATCTCCCCGGTGGGCCTTGCCGCGCAGATGCACCTCGGTCTCGCGATCCACAACTTCGGCATCCAGGAGTACATGCAGCACGGACCGCAGACCAACCAGGTGTTCCACCAGACGTTCACGTTCACCGACGGCTACCTGCACCCGGGTGACGAGCCGGGCCTCGGGGTCAGCCTCGACGTCGACGAAGCCGGCAAGTACCCCTACGAGCAGGCGTACCTGCCCTTCAACCGCCTGGCCGACGGCACCGTCCACGACTGGTAGTCCCTGGCATCCTGGCTGGCACAGTGGTCGCATGGAGTTCGCGGACGTCGCCAGGGAGCTGCTGCTCGTCGCGCCGCAGGACTTCGTCGCCGAGCGCACCGCACGGCAGCGCGCGGTGCGGAAGGACGACCGTGCCCTCGCCACGGCGGTCGGGAAGCTCCGGAAGCCCTCACCGGCTGCATGGGTGATCGACCTGCTCGCCCACGACGGTGCCCTCGACGACGCCGTCGACCTCGGACCGGCGCTCCGCAATGCCCAAGCCGACGCCGACCCCGACGCGATCCGGACCCTCCGTCGGCAGCGCACCGAGGTCGTCGACGCCCTCGCGCAGGCCGGTGCGGACCTGGCGTCCGACGCCGGACACCCCGTCACCCCGGCGGTGCTCGAGCAGGTCCGGTCGACGATCGAGGCGGCGATGGCGGACCCGCACGCCGGCGCGGCCGTCCGGTCGGGGCTGCTCGTGACGGCGCTCGAGAGCGTGGGGTTCGACGCGGTCGACCTCGACGGGGCGCTCGCGGATCCGGACGCGGTGCCCGATGCCTGGTCCGGCAGCGATGCCCCACCCATCCCCATCTCCCAGGCGAGGGGTGCGCGGAAGGCGAGCCGTGCCTCCAGGCCCGCGCAGCGCGACGCCCCGGAGTCGGAGCCGGACGCCGAACCCGAACCGAAGCGCGACCCGGCCGCCGACCGGAAGGCCGCGCGCCAGGCCGAGACCGCCGCGCGCACTGAGTCCCGCGACGCCGACGCAGCACTCGACACCGCCGAGGCCGATCTCGAACAGGCGGAGGAGCGGCGCGCGGAGCTCCAGCGTGCCCTCGAGCAGGCCGAGGCCGAGATCACCCGGCTCGAGGCAGCCCGCGACGACGCTGAGGCGGCGAGCGACCGGGCGCGCGACGTCCTCCACGCCGCGCAGGAGCACCGGCGGGAGGTCGGCCGCTGAGCCGTCCGGCGCGACCTCATCACCTCGGATGAAAAGCGGCCGCACGGCTCGGTCCCCGTCCGGCGAGGCCCATACGCTCGCGTCATGACCTCCCTCCTCCGCCGGTACCGGCACCGGCTGGCCCCCGCCGCCGGCGCCGTGTACCTCGTGCTCTGGATCGTCGCCGAAGCCGGACGCGCGGGGCTCGCCGACCACGTCGTCGTGGTGTCGGCCTTCGCCGTCGCCATCGGCCTCGCCGCGTGGATGCCCGCGACCGCGCTCGGACTGGTCGTCGGCATCCCGCTCCTGCAGGCGGCCCGGCTGCTCACCCGACCGACCGACACGACCTGGCCGGAGTACCTGGCGATCGCGATCGTCGTCGGCATCGTCGGCGCCGGTCGGTCCGACCTGCTCCGCTACGTGGCGGTCCCCGTGCTCCTGCTCGCGAGTGCGGCAGCTGCCTGGGCGATGGCGGTCCCGACCGCTGCCGACCAGGACGTCTGGGGCAGCTGGGTGGGGAACTCCGGCGGGACCCGTTCCGACCTCGTCACGATCACCTTCGCGTTCGTCGGGGTCAGCGGTGTCGCCTGGGCGGTCGGCGTGGCCATCGGTGCCGCGTGGCGGATCGGCCTCGCCCGGGTCCGGGTGGTCGAGGCGCAACGCCGCACCGAGGTGACCACCACCGAACTCCGGGCCGAGCAGGACCGCGCGCGGATCGCCCGCGACGTGCACGACTCGCTCGCCCACTCACTGGCCGTCGTCGTGTCCCAGGCCCAGGGCGCCGCGGCCATCGCCGTGCGGGACGAACACGCCGCCCGGGCGCTGCAGGACATCGCCGACGTGAGCCGCTCGGCACTCGGTGACGTCCGGTCCCTGGTGGAACGCATCCAGGCGAGCGACGACGCCGACCGCCACGGGCTGCCCGACGTCCCCGACCTGGTCGAGGACATGCGGGAGCTCGGGATGACCGCGACGTTCGAGGAGCACGGCGCCGGACTCCTGCCCGCGGGCAGTGCCAGCGCGGTGCACCGGATCGTGCAGGAGAGCCTGACGAACGTGCTGAAGCACCAGGGCCGAACAGCGACGACCAGGGTGGCGCTCGATTGGCGCGGCCCGGGGCTCGGCGTCGTCGTGACGTCACGGGGGACCGAACCCCTCGTCGAGCTCGACGGTGTCGGGTCCGGTGTCGCCGGGATGCAGGAGCGTGCCCGACTGGCCGGCGGCTGGCTGCGTGCCGGTGTCGGCGACACCCCGGACGAGTGGGTCGTCACCGCGTGGCTGCCGACGACCGCCGCCGGGCCGACCACGGCGACGGCGGACACCGACACCGAGGCCGTCCGGCCGGAGCACGTCCGATGAGCGCCGTCCGCGTCGCCGTCGTCGACGACCAGCGGCTGTTCGCCACCGGGATGCAGATGCTCGTCGACGCCCAGGACGACATGACCTGCGTCGGGACCGCCGGCGACGGTGCCGCCGCCCTCGAGCTCTGCGCCGCCGAACACCCCGACGTCCTGCTGCTCGACCTGCGGATGCCGGTCATGAACGGCATCGAGACCCTGACCCGTCTCGCCGCGTCGACCCAGGACCGCCCGCGGGTCGTCGCGCTCACGACCATCCGCCGCGACGACGCCGTCCTCGCAGCACTCCGCGCCGGAGCCGCCGCGTTCCTGACGAAGGACGCCCTGCCCGACGTCGTCACCGCGACCATCCGCGACGTGCACGCCGGTCGACCGGCACCGACGGAAGCGGAGGCGCTCGAGCTGCTGCGCGCCCAGGGCACCCCGGCCGTCACCGACCGACGCGACGAGGTGCTCGACGCGCTGACGGCTCGCGAGCGCGAGGTCTTCCTGCTCGTCGCGAAGGGGCTCAGCAACGCCGAGATCGCCGAGTCGGTCTTCCTGAGCGACGCCACCGTGAAGACCCATGTCCGCGCCGTCCTGACGAAGCTCGGACTCCGGAACCGGATCCAGGTCGTCATCACCGCACACGAACGCGGCCTCGTCCGCGCCTAGGGGGATCCATGCAGATCACGAACCGCGTCGCGAAGACCGGCACCCTCGTCGTCGTCCTCGCCGGACTGGCCACCGCCGTCGTCCACGGCCTGCCCGAGCGTGCCGACGTCGCGGTCGCACCCACCGTCGAACAGGACAGCACGGCGTGGGCGATGCCGCTCGACGCCTTCGTCGCACCGGCCTCGTCGAAGACCACGTACGCGGAGGACCTCGTGGCTGAGCCCTGCCTGCGGAAGGCCGGCATCGACGACCCGGCTCCCTGGGCGACCGCGGCCGGGCTGCAGGCCGACGACGACGCGGCCGACACCGCCGCCCGGGCGAACCCCGCACCCGCACTCGCGACCACCCGGCCCCTCACCACGGCGCTCGCCGAGGCCCGCGGCTACCACGGGCCGTCCGTCGCCGGTGCGAACCAGGAGGGCATGCGGAAGTGGGGGTACGACCCAGACCGCCAGGCCGCGTTCGCCGCGCTCCCGGACGACGTGGCCGCCCGCTGCTGGAAGGCGGCCCGGAAGACGCTCGGCACCACGCTGCGCGGCACCGAGCAGACCGCGTCCGAACTCGCCCAGCGCCTGACGTACCTGGCGGCGCTGGACGCACGCCAGGACGACCCGGTCCGCACGGCCGCGGCCGGGTGGCGCACCTGCATGGCGCCGTCCGGTGTGCCGGACCTGCCGGAGGGTCCGGAGGGCATGCCGACCCCCTCGATGCACGTCAGCGCCCGTGACGGCGACCAGGTCGTCCTGTTCTCGGACGATCCGGGGAAGGCCGAGGTCGCCGTCGCCGAACGGGACGTCGCGTGCCAGGAGTCATCCGGCTACCGCAGCGCGCTGTACGCGGCGGAGTGGGAACGGCTGCTGCACATCACCGCGACCGACGCGGCCGTGCTCCGGAAGGGTTCGACGCGGCAGCCGCAGGTGGAGGCCCGCCTCGACCGGGTGATCGCGCGGCTCGCGCCGGCGGCACCGACGGACGTCGACTGACGCGGCGGTCGCGGGGAGCGGTCCTGGGGGGAGCGCCCCGCGCCCGCCGCGTGGGGACGACGGACGGGAGGCCCGTGGCAGGACCGCCACGGGCCTCCCGTCCGTCCCGGTGTGCGTCCGGATCGTGACGCGCGACACGCCCGGACAGCCCTGCTAGACTCAGTCCCTGACTTCGGCGAGGGCTGCGTACGCGCGGCCGTGATCGACGCGGTGGGATACCCGGCAAGACCCTGGGATCGTTCCTCACGCGTACACGCGTTCGAGTTGCAACACCACAGACCCCCACGATGCCGGCACCCCGGCGTCGTCCCCGACACCAGGAGGCACCATGGCCGACTACACCAAGCTCGCAGCGGAAGTCCGCACCAAGTTCGGCAAGGGCGCTGCTCGCAAGCTCCGCGCGGCCGACAAGATCCCCGCGGTCGTCTACGGCCACGGCACCGAGCCGAAGCACATCTCGCTGCCCGGTCACGAGACCATGCTGCTCGTCCGTACCGCCAACGCGGTCGTCGACCTCGACATCGAGGGTGCTGCGCAGCTCGCCCTCGTCAAGGACGTCCAGCGTGACCCGGTGCGCCAGATCATCGAGCACATCGACCTCGTGGTCCTCCGCCGCGGCGAGAAGGTCACGGTCGACGTGCCCGTCGTCATCGAGGGCGAGTCCTTCTCCGGCACCATCCACGTGCAGGACCTCAACACGATCTCGCTGCTCGTGCTCGCCACCGACATCCCGGAGCACGTCTCCGTGAACGTCGAGGGCCTCGAGGACGGCGTGCAGATCCACGCCGCGCAGCTCGAGCTCCCCGAGGGTGCCGAGCTCGAGACCGACCCCGAGGCGCTGGTCGTCGCGATCGTCACCCCGCGTGGCACCGCTGACGACGACGCTGCCGACGAGGCCTCGGCCGAGGCCGGCGCCGAGTCGGGTGCCGAGGGCGCCGCGGACTCCGAGTAACACCCCTTCGAAGACATCTGGTCGACGCTGTGACGGATCACATCCTCGTGGTGGTCGGGCTCGGGAACCCCGGGCCCGACTACGCCGGCAACCGTCACAACGTCGGCCAGATGGTCCTCGACGAACTCGCCTCCCGCATGGGAGCGACGTTCAAGAAGCACAAGACGCCGAACCAGGTCGCCGAGGGGCGCCTGGTGCCTGGCGGCACCCGACTCGTGCTGGCGAAGCCCGGGTCGTTCATGAACACCTCGGGCGGACCGGTCTCCTCGGTGCTCGGGTTCTACGGCGCCACCCCGGCCGACCTCGTCGTCGTGCACGACGAGCTCGACCTGCCGTTCGACACCGTCCGCCTGAAGGGCAGTGGCGGGCACGGCGGGCACAACGGGCTGCGCGACATCATCAAGGCCACCGGGACGAACGAGTTCATGCGCGTCCGGGTGGGCATCGGTCGTCCGCCCGGTCGGCAGGACCCGGCCGACTACGTGCTGCGTGACTTCTCCGCAGCCGAGAAGAAGACGCTGCCGATCCTGCTGGCCGACGCCGCCGACGCGGTCGAGGCGATCGCCGAGGTCGGGCTGCTCGCCGCACAGCAGCGCGTGCACGCTCCGTCCTGAGCGCTCCGTGCCGGGCGTCGGCGCTGTTCGCCCGTCGCGCACGTCGCGGCCGGTGTCGGTGGCGGCCGGTACCATCTCCTGAGTGACGATCTCGGGCATCATCCCTGCGCTCTCGCGCGCCTCCGCCTTCGATCGCGTGCTGCGCGCCGCACCGCGCGACGCCGACTTCTCCGTCGTGGACGGCCTGCGCGTGCCGCTGCTCGGCGCGCTGCTCGCCGAGCGCAACGGTCCGCAGTGCGTCCTCGTCATCACGGCGACCGGGCGTGAAGCCGAGGCGGTCCGTGAAGCGTTCGGCAGCTACGTCCCCGACGCCGACGTGCTCGAGTTCCCGGCGTGGGAGACCCTGCCGCACGAACGCCTCAGCCCGAGTGCCCAGACCGTCGGCACGCGCATCGCGACGCTCCGGAAGCTCGCGGCGTGGCAGGCGGCGGACCCGGCCGAGCGTCGCCAGACCATCGTCGTCGCCAGCGTCCGCGCCGCGCTGCAGCCGATCGCGAGCAACCTGACCTCACTGGCACCCGTGGTGCTGCGGACCGACTCGCGGGGCAACGACCTGGCGGCGATCGCGTCCCAGCTGGTGGACCTCGCCTACTCGCGCGTCGACCTCGTCACCCGCCGTGGTGAGTTCGCGGTGCGCGGCGGCATCCTCGACGTCTTCCCGCCCACGGCCGACCACCCGGCACGCGTCGACTTCTTCGGCGACGAGATCGAGGCGATCAAGGCGTTCTCCGTCGCCGACCAGCGCACGACCGAGGACGACCTCGGCTCGGTCGAGCTGACGGCCTCGCGCGAACTCCTGCTCAGCGACGACGTCCGGCAGCGGGCGCGCGAGATGCTGCACGAGTTCCCGAACCTGTCGCAGATGCTCGCGAAGATCGCCGAGGGCATCCCGGTCGAGGGCATGGAGTCCCTCGCCCCGGCGCTCGTGCAGGACCTCGTGCCGATGACCTCCTACCTGCCGGACGACGCCACCATCGCGGTGTTCTCGCCCGAGCGGGTGAACGGCCGCGCGAACAGCCTCGCCGAGACGAACACCGAGTTCCTGCAGGCGGCCTGGAGTGCAGCGGTCGCCGGTGCCCAGGCCCCGATCGACCTCGACGCCGGCAACTTCCTGACCGTGCAGCAGCTCAAGAACACCCGCGGCCAGCGCACCTGGTGGACGGTGTCGCCGTTCGACTCCGGCCTCGACGAAGGGGACACCGAGCGCGTCCTCACCGACGCCGAGGCCGCTGCCGAGGCCGGCGAGTACATCCGCGTCCGGGCCGAGGCGGTCCCGAGCTTCGCCGGCAGCGCCGACGGGGCGATCGCGCACGTCAAGTCGCTGACCGACGACGGGTGGGCCGTCGTGGTGACCGCGCAGGGCCAGGGCCTCGTCGAGCGGGCGGTGCAGGTGCTCGCCGACGCCGGGGTCGCCGCCCGTGCCGCAGTAGTCGACGCGCCGCCGGAGCCGGGGTTCGCCGTCGTGACGACCGCGACCGTCGAGCACGGCTTCGCGATCCCCGACCCCCGCATCGTGGTCCTGAGCGAGGCGGAGTTCTACGGCCGCAGCGTCCAGCAGGGTGCCCGCACCGTCAAGAAGCTCGCGAGCCGCCGCAAGAACGTCGTCGACCCGCTGCAGCTCAAGCCGGGCGACGTCGTCGTGCACGCGACCCACGGCATCGGCAAGTTCGTCGAGCTCGTCAGCCGCGAGGTCTCCAGCGGTGGCCGCAACGCCGTGAAGACGCAGCGCGAGTACCTCGTGCTCGAGTACGCGCCGTCGAAGCGCAACTACCCGGGCGACAAGCTCTTCGTGCCGACCGACCAGCTCGACCAGCTGTCGCGCTACGTCGGTGGGGAGTCCCCGACCCTGTCGAAGATGGGCGGATCGGACTGGTCCGCCGCCAAGTCGAAGGCCCGCAAGGCCGTCCGCGACATCGCCGTCGACCTGGTCAAGCTGTACTCGGCGCGCATGGCGTCGAAGGGGCACGCGTTCGGTCCGGACACCCCGTGGCAGCGCGAGCTGGAAGAGGCGTTCCCGTTCGCCGAGACCGCCGACCAGCTCACCACGATCGACGAGATCAAGCGCGACATGGAACGCCCGATCCCGATGGACCGCCTGCTCTCCGGCGACGTCGGCTACGGCAAGACCGAAGTCGCGATCCGTGCCGCGTTCAAGGCCGTGCAGGACGGCAAGCAGGTCGTCATGCTCGTCCCGACGACCCTGCTCGTCCGCCAGCACATGGAGACGTTCCAGGAGCGCTTCGCCGGGTTCCCCGTCCACCTGCGCGCCCTGAGCCGGTTCCAGACCGAGAAGGAGTCGAAGGAGACCATCGCCGGGCTCGCCGACGGCACGGTCGACATCGTCATCGCGACCCACCGGATCCTGTCGCAGGGCATCACCTTCAAGGACGTCGGGCTCGTCATCATCGACGAGGAACAGCGGTTCGGGGTCGAGCACAAGGACCAGCTCAAGAAGTTCAAGACGAACGTCGACGTCCTGGCGATGTCGGCGACCCCGATCCCGCGCTCGCTCGAGATGGCGGTCACGGGCATCCGTGAGATGTCGACCCTGGCCACCCCGCCCGAGGACCGCCACCCGATCCTGACCTTCGTCGGACCGCAGTCCGACCTGCAGGTGGCGGCGGCGATCCGCCGCGAGCTGCTGCGCGAGGGCCAGGTGTTCTACGTGCACAACCGCGTGAAGGACATCCAGTCGGTCGCCGCGCACCTGGCCGAGATCGTGCCGGACGCCCGCATCGCCGTGGCGCACGGGCAGATGTCGGAGACCGCCCTCGAGCAGGTGATGGTCGACTTCTGGGAGCGCCGCTTCGACGTCCTCGTCTCGACGACGATCATCGAGACCGGCCTGGACATCGCGAACGCGAACACGCTCATCATCGACAAGGCGGACAAGTACGGCCTGTCGCAGCTGCACCAGCTGCGTGGTCGTGTCGGCCGCGGGCGGGAGCGCGGGTACGCGTACTTCCTCTACGACTCCGAGAAGCCGCTGTCCGAGACCGCGCAGGACCGCCTCGAGACCATCGCCGCGAACAACGAGCTCGGCGCGGGCATGCAGGTCGCCATGAAGGACCTCGAGATCCGCGGGGCCGGTAACCTGCTCGGCGGGGAGCAGTCCGGCCACATCGCAGGCGTCGGGTTCGACCTGTACCTGCGGATGATCGGCGAGGCGGTGTCGCAGTTCCGTGGCGACGTCGCCGAGGGGCAGACCGAGCTCCGGCTCGAGATCCCCGTCGACGCGCACATCCCCGAGGACTACGTCGAGTCCGAGCGACTCCGGCTCGAGGCGTACCAGAAGCTCTCGGCGGCCTCGGCCCCGACGGCGCAGCCGAACGCGATCGACATGGTGCTCGACGAGCTCACCGACCGCTACGGGCAGCCGCCGCAGGCCGTGCAGACCCTGGTCGAGGTCTCCCGCCTCCGTCGCATGGCGCAGCAGGTCGGCCTGTCCGACGTCGTGGTCATGGGCTCGAACCTGCGGGTCGCCGGCAAGGAGCTCGCCGACTCGTCGCAGGTGCGCCTGAAGCGCATGTTCCCGGGCGCGCGCTGGTTCCCGCAGCAGAACGCGACGAGCATCCCGATGCCGCGTCCGCACGACCAGGCGCTGCCGGACGACGCCCTCATCCAGTGGGTGGAGAGCATCCTCACCGCCGTGTACGGGGCGACGACCCCGGCCGAGGCGCCGGCCGCGTAGACGCGAGCGGAGACGGCCTGGAGGCACGGTGCGGGCCCGCACCGTGCCTCCAGGCCGTCCATGGCCACGTCCACGGCACGCACGCCCTTCGCGACGATCCACGCGTCGAACGACGCGTGCCCTGTCGCGGAACGGGTGTGAACCCCGGCCCGCGAGCCGCTACTCGGTGTCCTCGGCCTCGGACAGCTCGCGGCGCGCGCGGTACGCCCGCGCCCGCAGCGTGACGACGACCGCCGACGCGACGATGGCGATGCCCGAGCCGACGAGCACGGCGAGGACGCCCTCGTCGAGGATCTCCTCGTTGCGGGCGAACGCCAGCTCGTTCATGAGCAGCGACACCGTGAACCCGATCCCACCGAGCACACCGACGGTGATGATCGAGAAGAACGACAGCGACGAGCGGCCGGGCGAGCGGAAGATCCGCGTGGCGATCGTGCCGAACAGCGTGATGCCGATGACCTTGCCGACCGGCAGGGCGAGGACGACCGCCCAGAACGTGGGGGAGAGCTCGCTGATGCCGACCGAGGGGATGATGACGGCTGCCGACGCGAACGCGAACACCGGCAGCACGATGGCGTTCGACCACGGCTCGATGTTCTCGTGCAGGGTGTGGCCCGGGCGGCGGGTCAGCACGAGCCCGAGGGCGACGCCGGCGATGGTGGCGTGCACACCGGAGTGGTAGACGAGCCACCAGGTCAGGAGCCCGACCACGATCATGGCCACGATGATCAACGTCTGCCCGCTGCGCCCCGGACGGAGCATCCGGCCGAGCAGCCAGAACACCGCGAGGGTGACGACGGCACCGGCGAGGGCCAGGAAGTCGGTGTCGTGGGCGAACACCACGGCGATGATGATGATCGCGATGAGGTCGTCGAGCACGGCCAGCGCGAGCAGGAACACCCGGATGCCGCTCGGCAGCCCGCGACCGAACATGGCGAGCACCCCGAGCGCGAACGCGATGTCCGTCGCCGTCGGGATCGGCCAGCCGTGCGTGTACTGCGTGCCCGCGGTGACGAGCAGGAAGATGCCGGCCGGGACGAGCACGCCGCCGACCGCCGCGATGGCGGGGATGATCGCGGTCTTGGGGTTCGACAGCTCGCCGTCGACGAGTTCCTGCTTCAGCTCGATCGCGACGAGCAGGAAGAACACCGCGAGCAGGCCGTCGCTGATCCAGTGCGCGATCGACAGATCGAGGCCCAGGGCACCGAGCGGCAGGTGCGCGTCGAGCAGCCGTTCGAGGCCGGGGCCGATCGGGGAGTTCGCCACGACCAGGCCGAGCACGGCGGCGGTGAGGAGCGCGATGGCGCTGAAGCGGGGGGAGCGGACGAGGGACGACATGGATCTCCGTCTCGAGGGGTCGGGTGAGTGTCCGTCGACCAGACTTCCCGACACACCACGACCAGTCTACGCGGGTGGCACGATGACGTGATGACCGCCGTACCGGACCTCGTGACCGTCGTCGACCGCCTGCTCGCCGAGGACGGCGGGTGCGTCTGGAACCGGGCGCAGACCCACGCCTCGCTCGCCCGTTACGCCGTCGAGGAGTCGTACGAACTCGTCGACGCGATCGACGACGGCGACCCGGACGACGTCCGCGAGGAACTCGGCGACCTGCTCTACCAGGTGGTCCTGCACGCGGGGATCGCCGCCCGCGCGGGGGACTTCACCCTCGAGGACGTCGCCGCCGGGGTCCGGGACAAGATGACCAGGCGGCACCCGCACGTGTTCGGCAACGAGACGGCGGACACCGTCGAGGACGTCGTGCGGGTCTGGCGTGCGGCCAAGGCGGCCGAGAAGGCGAGTCGGCGGAGTGCGTTCGACGGGGTGCCGCGGGCGATGCCGCCGCTGGAGCGCGCGGTGAAGCTGCTGGAACGCCTGGAGGAGCGTGGGGACGCCGACGCGGTCGTCGCGTCCGTCGTCGGGGCCGGTTCCGGCGGCGGGTTCGGGGCTGGGGCCGGCTCCGGCGCCGGCCTGGAGGCCCGTGGTGCGTCCGCCCTGCCCGCTGCGGACGACGGGGTGGGCACGGTCGACGCCGAGTGGGGGCGGGCGGTGCTCGGGGAGGTCGCGGCTGCGGCGGGACGCGGGGTGGACGCGGTCGCGAGTCTGCGTGCCGCGGTGTCGGCGCTCGAGGAGGCCGGTCGCGCCGTGGAGTGATCCCCGGTCGGGAGATCGCTCCGGGCAGGGGAGAACGGGCGCCCTCCCAACCCGAAAAAGAGAGGGCGCCCGTGAGCGGGCGTCGGCTCCACCAGGGAGAGGGGCCGACAGGGAAGCCCGCTCGAACCGCGGGACGCACTGCAGCACGTCGCCCCGCGAATCGGTCCGGAGCGTGGATCAGGCACGATCCGGACCGAGGTTCTGCATGCAGTATGCCAGTGGGTCGGTAGGCGCGCAAGCCGGAGACGCCCGTCTGCCAGAATTGACCGCATGGCAACGACCGTGACGGCACCCCGTGGCATGCGTGACTTCCTCCCGGCGGACAAGGCCCGGCGCGAGCACGTGCTCGGTGTCGTGCGGGACGTCTACTCGCGGCACGGTTTCGACGAGATCGAGACCCCGGTGGTGGAGGACGCCGCGCGGCTGCACTCCGGGCTCGGCGGTGACAACGAGAAGCTGGCGTTCGCGGTGATGAAGCGCGGGCTGACGACCGAGGACCTGCAGGCGGCCGAAGCGCCGCTGGACCTCGCCGACCTCGGTCTCCGGTTCGACCTGACGGTCCCGCTGGCCCGGTTCTACGCCTCGCACCGTGCGGAGCTGCCGTCGGTGTTCCGGTCCGTGCAGATCGCGCCGGTCTGGCGTGCCGAGCGCCCGCAGAAGGGCCGCTACCGCCAGTTCGTGCAGTGCGACATCGACATCCTGGGGGAGTCCGGGCAGCTCGCCGAGATCGAGCTCATCCGCGCGACGACCGCGGCCCTCGACGCCCTCGGGGTCCGCGGCACGACGATCCGGATCAACGACCGCCGGATCCTGCTGGCGCTCCTCGCGTCGTGGGGGATCACCGAGCCCGCCGCCGCCGACCGCGCGCTCATCACGATCGACAAGCTCGACAAGATCGGTGCGGACGGCGTCGCGGCGGAACTCCGCAGCACCGTGGGCGCCGACCTGCCCGGGCTCGAGGACACCATCCGTGCGCTCGAGGCCGCCGACTGGACGTCCGTCGAGGGGGCACCGTGGCTCGACGCCGAGGCCTTCGCCGACCTGCTCCGCCTGCGCGAGGCGCTCCCAGGGGTGGACCTGCGCTTCGACCCGACGCTCGTGCGCGGCATGGGGTACTACACGGGCACGATCTTCGAGGTCGCGCACCCCGACTTCGGCTACAGCCTCGGTGGCGGCGGCCGGTACGACGGCATGATCGGCCGGTTCCTCGGGCAGGACGTCCCCGCGGTCGGGTTCTCGCTCGGGTTCGAGCGGCTCGTCGACCTCGTGACCCTCCCGGAGTCCGCCGAGGCCGACGCCGTCGTGCTCGTGTACGACAAGGACGTCGACCCGGTCCGGCTCGCCGCGCTGAAGACCGAGGCGCTGGCGTCCCACCGACGCGTCCGGCTCGAGCGCCGCACGAAGAACACCAAGAACCTGCTCGCCGGCCTCGCCGCCCAGGGCTTCACGGCGTTCGCGACCGTCTCGGCGGACACCGCGTCGCTCGAGGGCGTCGAGTTCCGCCCGCTCGACTGAGCACCCAGTCCTCGTTCCAGCACGGACTCGTCCACAGCGGGGCGTCACGGCCGACGTCGTGTTCACCTCCGCTCGCTAGGATCGACACCGCAATCACCACAACCAATGTGTAGGGAGTACCCCGTGGCCCTGATCGATGCCGTAGGCGCACGCGAAGTCCTCGATTCCCGAGGCAACCCGACGGTCGAGGTCGAGGTCCTCCTCGACGACGGCGTCGTGTCCCGCGCGCTCGTCCCGTCCGGTGCATCCACCGGCGCGTTCGAGGCGTACGAGCTGCGCGACGGCGACGCCTCGCGCTACGGCGGCAAGGGCGTCCTCAAGGCCGTCGACGCCGTCCTCGACGAGATCGGCCCGGCGCTCGAGGGCTTCGACGCCACCGACCAGCGCCTCGTCGACGCCGCGCTCATCGAGCTCGACGGCACCGAGAACAAGTCCCGCCTCGGCGCGAACGCGATCCTCGGTGCCTCGCTCGCCGTGGCCCGTGCCGCGGCCGACTCGGTCGACCTGCCGCTCTTCCGCTACCTCGGCGGCCCGAACGCGCACACGCTGCCCGTCCCGCTGATGAACGTCGTCAACGGTGGTGCCCACGCGGACACCAACGTCGACATCCAGGAGTTCTTCCTGGTGCCCTACGGCGCCGAGTCCTTCTCCGAGGCACTCCGCTGGGGCGTCGAGACCTACCACGCCCTCAAGGGCGAGCTGAAGAAGCAGGGCCTGGCCACGGGCCTCGGCGACGAGGGCGGCTTCGCGCCGGAGCTCGCGTCGAACCGCGCTGCGCTCGACTTCCTGCTCACCGCGATCGAGAAGGCCGGCTACACGCCCGGCAAGGACATCGCCGTCGGCCTCGACGTCGCGTCCACCGAGTTCTTCTCGGACGGCAAGTACCAGTTCGAGGGCAAGCAGCTCTCGAGCCAGGAGTTCACCTCCTACTTCGCCGAGCTCGTCGCGAACTACCCCCTCGTCACCATCGAGGACCCGTTGGCCGAGGACGACTGGGAGGGCTGGTCGCACCTGACCGCCGAGCTCGGCGACAAGGTCCAGATCGTCGGCGACGACCTGTTCGTCACCAACCCGAAGCGTCTGCAGCGGGGCATCGACGAGAAGGCCGCGAACTCGATCCTCGTCAAGGTCAACCAGATCGGCACGCTCACCGAGACCCTCGACGCGGTCTCGCTCGCGCACCGTCACGGCCTGACCTCGATCCTGTCGCACCGCTCTGGCGAGACCGAGGACACCACGATCGCGGACATCGCGGTCGCGGTCGACGGTGGTCAGATCAAGACCGGCGCCCCGGCCCGCTCGGACCGCGTCGCGAAGTACAACCAGCTGCTCCGCATCGAGGAAGAGCTCGGCGACGCCGCGGTGTACGCCGGTCGCTCGGCCTTCCCGCGCGCCGCGTCGCTGTAACCAGCCGCTCAGCAGTACCCGCACCACCGAGACGCCGTCCTCCTCCAGGAGGACGGCGTTTCGTCGTGTGTGCCGCCCCGGAGCGCCGAGCGGTCAGGACGTGCCGCGCGCGCTGCGTCGAGTGGTCACGAGTCGTCGGCTGGCCCGGGCCCGGCCGACAGGACGTGACCACCGGACGTGCGTCTGGCGGTGTGTGGTGACCACTCCGGGTGCGGGACGGAGGGGGCGGGCCGGAGCCGTGCCTCCCGGCTGCCTCGACGTCACGACGCGAGACGCTGAGAGGGCGCCGAACGGCCGCGTGCCGGGCGCACCGACCGACCGTGCCGGGTTATCGTCGGACCGTGCCCAGCCAGAAGCCCCGCGTCCGCCGCGTCCCCGTGGCGATGCCCGACGGCAGCACGCCCGCGCAGCCCTGGTACCGCTCGATCCACTTCTCCGGGTTCAGCCTGCTCATGCTCGCGATCATCGTGCTGTTCGTGGTGGTGCTCGCGCCGTCGCTCCGGACGCTCATCCAGCAGCAGGAGCAGATCGCCCAGCAGCAGCACGAGGTCGCGAGCCAGAAGGCCGACGTCGCGCAGAAGAAGCAGGACGTCGCACGCTGGGACGACCCGGCGTACATCGAGGCGCAGGCCCGCGACCGACTGCTCTACGTGTACCCGGGCGAGGAGAGCTACCTCGTGATGGGCGCCGAGGACGAGGCCGCCGACAAGACCCCGACCACCGACTCGGGCACCCCCGTGAGCGCGAAGGTGCAGACGCCCAAGGTCGACTGGGTGCAGGCGATGCTCTCGTCGGTGCTGCAGTCCGGACTGACGGACGAGCGTGCCGCCGACCTCGTCGCCCCCGACGTCTCCGGCACGGGCGACAGCAAGTAGTCCCGGACCGCAGGGCGCGGAGCCGTCCGGCCCGACGGTGCGAGGGGTTCCGCTTCTCCGGTAGGCTCACGTTCCCGTGACGACCCCTCCCTTCGACCCGCCCTCCGACCGCGACGTCCAGGTCGTGTCGGCGCAGCTCGGCCGACCGGCACGTGACGTCATCGGGATCGCGGCACGCTGCGTCTGTGGCAACCCCACCGTCGTCTCCACGAAGCCCCGGCTGTCGAACGGCACCCCGTTCCCGACGTTCTACTACCTGTGCCACCCCGCGGCCACCGCTGCGGTCAGCACCCTCGAGGCCAACCAGGTGATGCCCGAGCTGGCAGCCCTGCTCGAGGACCCCGAAGTCGCCGCGCAGTACCGCGCGGCCCACGAGTCCTACCTGGCCGATCGCGAGTCGATCGAACACGTCGACGAGATCGACGGCATCAGCGCCGGTGGCATGCCCACCCGCGTGAAGTGCCTGCACGCCCTCGTCGGCCACGCCCTCGCCGCCGGACCCGGCGTCAACCCCATCGGCGACCTCGCGCTCGAGCGCGCGGACTGGTCGCCCTCCCGGTGTGAGTGCCGGGCGTATGATGACGGTGCAGACGCTGGAGTCGGGGCGGGTGGCGGCGAAGTCTGACCCGACTCCCGCACACCCCCATCCAAGGAGATCATCCCCCGTGCCCAAGATCCTCGTCGTCGGCGGCGGTTACGCCGGTTTCTACACCGCATGGAAGCTCGAGAAGCACCTTCGCCAGGGCGAAGCCGAGGTCGTCATGGTGGACCCGCTGCCGTACATGACGTACCAGCCGTTCCTGCCCGAGGTCGCCGCCGGTTCCATCGAGCCGCGTCACGCGGTCGTCGCGCACCGTCGTCACCTCAAGAAGACCCGCGTCGTCACGGCGAAGGTCACCAAGGTCGACCACGCCACCAAGACGGCGACGATCACCCCGACCGAGGGCGAGGCGTGGGAGGAGTCCTACGACCAGATCGTCATGACCGCCGGCGCGGTGTCGCGCACGTTCCCGATCCCGGGCGTCGCGGACGAGGCCATCGGCCTGAAGACCATCGAGGAAGCCGCGTCGATCCGTGACCGCATCCTCAGCAACTTCCACAAGGCGGCGAACCTGCCGGCCGGTCCCGAACGCGACCGCCTGCTCACCGTCGTCGTCGTCGGTGGTGGCTTCGCCGGCATCGAGGTGTTCGCCGAGCTCCGCTCCTTCGTCACCGACCTGCTGAAGAGCCACCCGCAGCTGTCCTTCGACGACACGCACTTCCACCTGGTCGAGGCGATGGGCCGCATCATGCCCGAGGTCTCGCTCGAGACCTCGCACTGGGTGCTCAAGAACCTCGCCGAGCGTGGCGCGACCGTGCACCTCGAGACCCAGCTGGCCTCGGCCGTCGGTGGCGTCTGCGAGCTCAAGACGAGCGACGGCGCGATCGAGACCATCCCGTCCGACCTCATCATCTGGACCGCCGGCGTCATGGCGAACCCGATGGTCAAGGGCACCGACTTCCCGCTCGAGCAGCGTGGCCGCATTCGCGTGCAGCCCGACCTGCGCGTGGTGGACGACAACGGCGTGATCGCCGACGCATGGGCCTGCGGCGACGTCGCAGCCGTGCCGGACCTGACCGGTGGCGGTGTCGGCGGGTTCTGCGTGCCGAACGCCCAGCACGCCGTGCGCCAGGCCAAGCAGCTCGCGAAGAACGTCGTCGCAACCATCCGTGGCGAGGCGACGACCGACTACAAGCACGAGAACCTCGGCGCCGTCGCGGGTCTCGGCCTCGGCACCGGTGTGTTCCAGTCCGGCAAGTTCGCCATGAAGGGCTTCCTGGCCTGGGGCGCCCACCGCGGCTACCACGGCCTGGCCATGCCGTCGTGGGAGCGCAAGTGGCGCGTCATCGGCGACTGGGTCGGTGGCTTCTTCCTGGGCCGCGACATCGTGTCGCTCGACGACCGCGAGACCCCGCGCGCCGCGTTCGAGGCGTTCGCGTCCCGTCCGAAGCCCGCTGCCGAGGCCCCGGCCGCGCCCGCCGCAGCCCCGGCTCCGGAAGAGGGCAAGGTCGCCGGTGCCGCCGGCCCCGTCTACGGCGAGCCCGCGAAGGACGTCTCCAACGCCCCCGAGCCGGTGACGGCCCCGGCCGACGCCAAGTAGCAACGCTCGTCACGAAGGCGGTCACCTGCGAAGGGTGGCCGCCTTCGTGCATCGGTAGGCTGTTGCGGCCCGCCCCCGTGGCCCAATCGGTAGAGGCACGCGACTTAAAATCGCTGAGTTGTGGGTTCGAGTCCCACCGGGGGTACCGCCGAGGCTCTGGCGCGGCGCCCGCCGCGTGGCGCCCGCCGCGTGCCGCTGCGAAAGCGACAGAACTCTGCGAACAGTTCGCGTCGTTCTGTCGCTCCGGCCGCACAGTCCGAGCGATGGTCCTGCCATCTGTCGCTTCGACGGTGGGATCGGGTCGCCCTGGGCATCGGACTGGAGGCGCGGGACCGGCCCGCCACGTGCCTCCCGGCCCGCGGACCGTCGCCTTCCCGCGAAGACGGCGCGACTGCACGACCGGCTCGCCGCCCAGTAGCATCGACGATCGTGGTCGGACTCGGAAGCGCACTCGCCAACCTGCAGAACGCCCTTCGCCGACCGGAGGCCCACGTCGAGGTCGTCGACGGCGAGAGCGTCCCGGTCGGCATGCTCCTCGGCACCCTCGGAGCCCTGCTCCTGGACGCCGGCAGCTCCGTCACCGACGTCCGGTCGGCGCTCGAGAAGGCCCGGGACGCCGCCGGGGTCGGACCGACGCTCGCGATCGGCGTCCTGCCCGCCCTGGTGATGGTGAGCGAGGTCTCGACGGGCGCCGCCACCATCGTCAACGCCGAGGGTGTCGAACTGTCCTCCCGCCAGGCCGCCCGCGCCAACCGCGTCGTGCTCGGGCTCGAGAGCGGCTCCATCGCCCTCGCCGAGATCCCCGCCCGCGTCCGGGCCATCCGGGCCGGCACCGTCCCGCCGCCCGCGCTGCCGTGGATCCTCGGCAACGCCCTGACCTCGGCCGGCCTGGCCGTCGTCTTCCGCTGCCCCTGGTGGGCGATCGTCCTGGCGCTCGTCGTCGGCGGCTTGGTCGGCGTGATCGGACTGGTCCTCCGGCGCTTCCGCGAGGCCGTGGCGATCATCCCGTTCCTGGCCGCGTTCGTGTCGACGGCGATCGTCGGCCTGGTCGCCGCGGGCACCGGGTTCGAGCAGGTCCCGCTCTTCGCGGTCTGCGCCCCGGTGGCGGTGTTCGTCCCGGGCGCGCTCATCACCAACGCGTTGCTCGAACTCACCGCCGCCGACATCGTCACCGGGTCGTCGCGACTGGTGCAGGGGCTCATCATGCTCGGGTTCATGGCCGCCGGCATCGCGTCCGGCAGCGCCCTGACCGGGTTGCACGTCGACCCGTCGTCGGCCGCGCTCGTCGGCGAGGTCGCGGGGGTCGGCACCGACCTGGCCGGCTGGGAGTCCGTGCCCGCGTACTGGGTGTCGTGGGTGGCCGTCGTGGTGCTCGCGGTCGGGCTCGGTCTGGTGTTCCGGTCCGGGTGGCGGCTGACGCTCGTGTCGGTGGCGGTCATGGTCACCGCCTACGCCGTGGTGAGCACGACGACGCCGCTCTGGGGCAGCGTCGTCGCGACCGGGGCCGCAGCGGCGCTGCTGTTCGTCGCGACCCGGTTGCTCGAGCGGCTCGTGCCGGCGATCCCGGCGACGGTGTCGTTCTTCCCGGCGTTCCTGCTGCTCGTGCCGGGGACGGTCGGGCTGGTGGCGGTGGCCACCTTCGATCCCGAGGCGCTCGCGACCCCGCTCGCGACCTTCGTCAGCCTGTGCATCGGGACGAAGATCGGCGGGCTCCTGCCCGGCCTCTTCGCCCGCAACGCGCCCCGGCGCGCGGTGGACGCGACCAGCTGACGGACGGGAGGCCCGTGGCGGCGCCGCCACGGGCCTCCAGGCCGTCACCGGCCGGGTACCGGGCCCGCTACGGCTCGATCAGCCGGCCGGCTGCCTGGTCCGCCGCGGCCGTGTCCTTCGCCAGGTAGTGCACCTTCTTGCCGGTGGCGTTGTAGGGGAGGTCCGTGACGAAGCGGTACCGCCGCGGGCGCTTGTAGCGGGCGAGGCCCGGGTGGGAGCCGGTCCACTCCTCGAGCGCGGCCGCTGCCTCGGCGTCGTCGGCCGGCAGCCGGTCGCCGGCACGGACGACGTACGCCGTGACGACCTCGCCCCACCGCGGGTCCGGCACGCCCACCACGATGGAGTCGGCGACCCCGGGGTGCTCCTGCAGCGCGGCCTCGACCTGGACGGGGTGCACGTTCTCGCCGCCGGAGATGACCATGTCGTCCTTGCGGCCCACGATCGTCACACGCTCGTGCTCGTCCCACGTGGCGAGGTCGCCGGGGTAGAACCAGCCGTTCGCGAACTTCTCGGCCTCGAGCCCGGGGTTCCGGTACGAGTAGCCGGACTTCACGGTGCGCACGGCGAACTCGCCGATCTCGGTGCCGTCCTTCGCCACCGTGTCGGTGGGGTCGGCCAGACGGTCGTCGTGCACGCGGACGACGGCGACGTCGTCGTCGGTCGATGCGCGACCGGTGGAGCCGGCGCCGTCCGGGAAGTCCTCGGGGCGCAGGAACGTGTTCCAGAAGGTCTCGGTGGTGCCGTAGCCGTTGAAGATCCGCGGCGACAGCAGCTCCTGGTACCGCAGCGCCGCGGCTCGGTCGAGCGGTGCGCCCATCGTGACGATGCCGTTGAGGCTCGACAGGTCCCGCGCCCGGCGTTCCTGCGCGTCGGCGAGCTGCACCAGGTTCGGCGGGGCCCCGATCAGGAACGTCAGGCGCTCGGACTCGACCAGGTCGAGCACCCGGTCGGCGTCGAAGTGCCGCAGCGTCGTGAGTTCCGCGCCGACGTAGAACACCGGGTTCGGGCCGCCGGAGTACAGGCCGCCGCGGTGGAACAGCGGCGACATGTTGAGCGTCTTGTCGAACGGACTGAGCGGGAAGTGCATGACCACGTCGTGCGCGCTGAGCACCTCGACCAGGCTCGGCAGCGGGACGGGCTTCGGCCGACCGGTGGTGCCCGAGGTGTAGAGCCGGGTGGACTCGTCGTAGGTGCTGCGCGGGCCGATCGCCGCGAGTTCCTCGGGGGAGACGGGATCGGACGCGAGCAGCTCGACGAACCGGTCGTGGTCGCCGCCGACCGGGACGACGTGGTCGGGCCGGTGCGGCGAGGACTCGATCGCGGCGGTGATCGCACTCGTCCGCTCGGTGTCGTGCACCAGGACGGCGGGTGCGGAGTCCTCGATGATGAACGCGACCTCGTCCGGTGCGAGCCGGAAGTTCGTCGGCGAGAACACCGCGCCGATGCGGTGGCAGGCCAGGTAGAGCATCGCGAACTCGGGTGTGTTGAACAGCTCGACCATCACGACCGAACCCCGTCCGCCACCGTGCCGGACGAGCCACCCGGCGACCCGGTCGACGGCGTCGCCGAGCTCGGCGTAGGTCCACGAGCGGTCCGTCTCCGGCTCGCGCAGCGCGGGTCGGCCGGCGAAGCGGTGGGTGTTGCGGGCGAAGCCGTTCGCGTAGGTGAAGCTGCCCTCGAACACCTCGCGGAAGCGCGTCGCGTCGTAGTCGGACCGGGTGTCGGTGCGGGGTTCAGAATCGGACCGGGTGTCGGCGTGGGGTTCCGGGTCGGGTCGGGTGTCGGTCATCATCGCTCCTGCCGCGGTCGTGCGGTGCACACCGTCGATGCTGCGCGGGCACCGGTCGCGCGGCACTGCTGCACCGCTGGTCCGGTGCGGCGTCGGTCGTCCGTGCGGGACGGCGAGCGTCCTCCGTGCGGTGCGACCAGCACCGATCGTCACACTAGCCCGCTGTCCGCGAACCGGCCCGGAAGTGCGTCTTCTGTCCCGGGGGCGGTGCGGTGCGCCGCTCTGGAGGCCCGGCGCGGGTCAGACGCGGGCCGCGCGCCGGTCGGTGCGCAGCCAGACCAGGGCCGCGATCGCGGCCGCCACGCAGGCCGCGGCGATGCCGACGAGCAGGGCCGGTGCGGCGTGCGTGCCGGTCGTCCCCGAGTAGACCGCGGTGGTCAGCGCGACGGCGACCACCGCGAGCGCGACGTACCGACCGCGGGAGGCGGCGAGCAGCGCGCTGCCGGCGGACCCCGCGACGGGCAGCAGGGTCGCGACGACGGCACCGAGGCCGCCGACGCACAGCGTGATGGCGAACTCCGACCCGAGCGACACCCAGAAGCCACTGCCCGTGAGCAGGCTGTGCAGCACCCAGCCGGCCGCGGCGAGTCCGAGCAGCGCCAGCACCCGCCAGGTCGCACCCCGGGCGCTCGCGGCGATCCCGGTACCGAGGCGGAGCGGTCCGGTCCCCAGACCGGGGCGGACGGACGGCACGAGGACGACCCCGACGATGAGTGCGGGGGACAGGTCCGCCGCGCGGGTGACGCCGCACGCCACGAGGGCTGCGAGCACGAGCCACGGCGACACCCGGAACCCGATCGTGCGGTGGTCGCTGCCGGCTGCCCACCGCGTGGCGAACACGACGGCGGCGGTCAGGACGCCGGTCCCGGCGAGGACGGCGATCGCCAGACGGGCGTACCGCGCCTCGAGCTCGACGCCCACCCCGAGCAGGGTGCACAGCGCCGCGACGGACACCGCGATGGTGATCGACGCCCAGGTCGGCAGGACGTCGTCGCCGCGTGCGCGGTCCGACCGCGAGCGGTTGCGGCCGAGCAGCCCGGCGAACGGCGAGCGGAGGCGACCCCGGGTGACCGCGGCCACGAGGGCGAGCGGCGCGGCGATCAGCAGGAGGAACCCGGCGGCGACGGCGGTGGCGACCAGGACGGTCCGCCACGAGAACGCGGCCTGGATGGTCGGGACGGTGCGGTCGTACGTCGTCGCCGCGGTCCAGTCGCCGGCGGGGCCGGACCAGTCGGGGTGGCCTCCGGCGCTGCCGACGCCGGCCGGGGTGCTGCCGGTGCCGGTGCCGGTGCCGTCGCCGTTGTTGGACCCGTTGCCGTTGGCGTTGCCTGCTGCGCCGCCGTCCTCGTTGCCGTTGCCGTTGCCGCCGTCGCCCCCGTGGCCGGCGGCGTTCGTGCCGGTACCGGTGCCGGTTCCGCCGTGGCCGGTCGCGCCGGGGGTGCCCGTCGTCGCGCCGGATCCCGGCGTCGACGTGCCCGGCGTCCCCGGGGTGTCCGTGGCGCCCGGGGTCGGTGTGGCGGTCGGGGCCGTGGTGGTGGACCACACCGTGACCCGGACGGCGGCCGACGACCGGGAGTAGTTACCGGCGACGTCGTGCTGCGTCGCGGTGAGCTGGTGCCCGCCGGCGCGCAGCGTCGACCCCGCGGTGGAGCACGTCCACGAGGCGTCCGACGCGACCACCACGCCGCACACCGGCGCACGGTCGACGTACACGGTCACGCGGGCGCCCGGCTCACCGGTCCCGGCCACCGTCGTCGAGCGGGTGCCGATCCGTTGGCCGTCGTCCGGTGTCGTGATGCGCGGGGCAGCGGGCGCCGTGCGGTCGACCGTGATCGTCACGGGAGCGGAGGCCGCGCTCCGCAGGTCCGACCGGTAGCCGCGCGCCGTGCTGGCGGTCTGCGACGCGGTGACGGTGAACCGGCCGTCGGCGAGCGACCCGAGGGCGGCCACCCACCGGCCGTCCGCACCGACCCGGGCGGTCTGCTGGGCCGAGGAGCCGGACACCGACAGCAGCACCGTCGATCCGGGATACCCCGTGCCGGAGACCGTGCCGCCGGTGGGCCCGGCGGCTGCCAGGGTCGGCGGGACGATGACGTCCGAGGCCGGTGCACTCGCGACGGGCAGTGCGGCGACGAGGTCGCGCACCGTGAAGACCTGTTGCGGGCCGGAGCGGACGGTGCCGAGGCAGGCCCAGGAACCGTTCGGGGCCACCCGGGTCGTGCACCCGGACGAGCCCGTCGCGGCCGGGCCGGTCACCCGGACGGTGTGCCCGGGGGTGCCGGTGCCGTGGAAGCGCGTCGTCCCCGTCGTGACGTCACCCGGGTCGGCGATGGTGGGCCGAACGGCCGGACGCGTGGGGGTGGGCGTCGGGGCGCCCGGCCGGCCGTTCGGCCCACCATCGC
>NZ_QKSX01000013.1:0-132291 GCF_003234305.1 Curtobacterium sp. MCLR17_055 | reverse complement strand
GTATAAGAGACAGGTGCGGCGGGGGCTGCGGCGGCCGGGGCGGACGTGGCGGCCGGCGCGGCCTCGGTCCGACTGACACCGACGCCGCGGATCAGCCCGACCTTGCCGGCGACCACGTAGAGCAGGAAGGCGATGACCACGGAGTTGATCGACGGGATGCCGACGGCGACGAAGTACCCGATGAGCGAGGCGACCGCCCAGATGACCAGGGTGGCCGGCACCCAGGTCGGCGAGGTCGCCGGGATGTTCTCGGCGTCGCTCAGCTCGCGGCGCCAGCGCTTCACGACGAAGTACTCCGCCACCATGATCCCGGCGATCGGCGGGAAGACGACCCCGAGCACGGACAGGAACGGTGTGAGGGCCCCGAGGAACCCGACCGCGGCGAGCACCGAGCCGACGACGCCCATCACGAGCGTCACGAGCCCGCGGTTCACCTGCTTGCCGAACACCGCGTCGATGAAGTTCGTGACACCGAGGCTCGAGCTGTAGATGTTCCAGTCGTTGATCTTGAACGTGCCGAGCAGGATCACGAGGATGCCGACCCAGCCGACGCTCGACGTGATCACGCGGGTGATGTCCGCGGAGCCGACGGCGTGGGCGAGCAGGACACCGGCCAGGCCGATGACGTACTCGCCGAGCGTCACACCGAGCAGCGTCTGCTTCACGACGTCACCGACCGACCGGTTGAAGCGCGTCATGTCCGGCGTGATCACCGCACCGACGATGAACCCGCCGGCCACCAGCGTGGTCCCGGCCACGAAGCTCAGCTCCGGACCGGCCGGGGCACGTGCGGCGAGCTCGGCGATCGAGTGGCGGCTCAGCTCGACGATGACCGCCCAGCCGACGAGCAGCAGGAACAGCGGCACGGTCACGTTCGCCAGCCACTGCATCGAGTGGAACCCGCGCAGGACGATCGCGGTGACGAGCAGCCCGAACACGAGCGACCACGCCCAGGCGGGCAGGATCGGCAGGATCGAGACGAGGCCGGCCGCCGAGACGCCCGACTGGATGCCGAACCAGCCGATCAGGCTCAGCCCGATCGCCAGTCCGACCAGCGCCGAGCCGGCCTTGCCGAACCCGGTCCAGCGGGCGATGACCGAGGTGTTCAGGCCCTCCTTGACGCCGATGACGCCGACGAGCACCGAGACGATCTCCAGGATCACGGCGCCCAGGGTGATCGCCCAGAAGGCGTCCCAGAAGCTCATGCCGAAGCCGAGCGTCGCACCGAGCAGGAACTGGGACAGGGCCGAGATCTGCCCGAAACGCTGCACGGCGACCTGGAACCAGCCGTAGCGCGCGGACATCGGGACTCGGCTGAGCGAGTAGTCGTCGACGGCGACCGACTCGGAACGGGGGGTTCGTGGTGCTGACACTGCGGTCTCGCTGGCCATCGTGGCTCCTCGGGGAGGGGTGTCGGCGTAGGCCGATCGGGGTGTCAGCCACGGTAGGACGGCATGGGATTGCGGTACATGTGCAGAACGTCGTTACAGGCATGTGAATCCGTGCGGGCTGCACATGCCGCGCGCCTCGTCCGGCCGACGACACCACGCCGGTTAGGCTTCCGGGGTGCGTCTCGTCATCGCCCGGTGCTCCGTCGACTACGCGGGCCGGCTCTCAGCCCACCTGCCGCTCGCGACCCGCCTGCTCATGCTCAAGGCGGACGGCTCCCTGCTCGTGCACTCCGACGGCGGCAGCTACAAGCCGCTGAACTGGATGAGCCCGCCCTGCTCGATCGAGATCACCGAGCCGGACGAGGAGCAGTCGGTCGCCGGCATCACGCAGGTGTGGACGGTGACGCAGAAGAAGACGCAGGACAAGCTCATCGTCTCCCTGTACGAGGTCGTGTCCGACGAGACCCACGACCTGGGCGTCGACCCGGGCCTGGTGAAGGACGGGGTCGAGGCGCACCTGCAGCAGCTCCTGGCCGAGCAGATCGAGCTGCTCGGTGACGGCCACACCCTGGTCCGCCGCGAGTACATGACGGCGATCGGGCCGGTCGACATCCTGGCCCGCGACGACGCGGGAGCGAGCGTCGCGGTCGAGATGAAGCGCAACGCCAACATCGACGCGGTCGAGCAGCTCACCCGGTACCTCGAGCTCATGAACCGCGATCCGCACCTGCGTCCGGTGCAGGGCGTACTGGCGGCGCAGACGGTGGCACCGCAGGCACGCACCCTCGCCGAGGACCGCGGGATCCGCGTCCTCGTGCTCGACTACGACGCGATGCGCGGCATCGAGGGCGGCCACACCCGCCTGTTCTGAGCCGCGTCGGGCCGTCCGGCCTGGAGGCACGGCGCACCCCCGCCCCGCCGCCGACGGATCCCGGATGGTCGCCGCCACGTCCCGGCTAGGGTGGGCAGGACATGACCAGCCCGTTCTCCGCCATCCTGTTCGACCTCGACGGCACCATCAGCGACTCCGCGCCGGGCATCCTCGAGAGCCTGACGCACACCTTCCGCACCGTCGGCGTCCCGGTGCCGGACCACGACACCCTGATGTCGTTCGTCGGTCCGCCGATCATGGACACGTTCCGGATCGCGATGGGCATGGACGACGAACTGGCCGACCGCACCCTCGCCGTCTACCGCGAGCACTACTTCTCGCACGGGGCGCTCGACTCCGCGATGTTCCCGGACATCGACGTCGTGCTGCGCACCCTGCACCAGGCGGGGCTGCCGATCTCGACGGCGACGAGCAAGCCGGAGACCCCGGCGACCTACATCCTCGAGCACTACGGGCTCACCGGGGACATCGACATCATCACCGGTGCGAGCGACGACGAGGTGCGGTCGAGCAAGGCCGACGTCGTCGAAGAGGCACTGCGACGCCTCGAGGCCCACGGCTTCGACACCAGCCGTCCGGTGCTGATCGGGGACCGGAAGCACGACGTCGAGGGCGCGACCGTGCACGGCGTCCCGGTCGTCTTCGCCGAGTGGGGCTACGGCTCCCCCGACGAGGCCGAGGGCACCATCGCCCGCGCCGCCGCCCCGCTCGACCTGCTGCCGATCCTGCTGCCGTCCGCGACGCCGTCCGCATGAACGACGTCGCACGTCGGGGCCTCCGCGGCGCCGCCTGGCTGCTGCCGGCGGCCATCATCCTGATCGCGCTGAACTTCCGCGGTCCGATCGTCGCGACCGCCCCGGTCATCGGGGACGTCCGCGCCGACCTCGGTCTGACCGCGACGATCGCCGGGTTGCTGACGACGATCCCGGTGCTGTGCTTCGCCCTCGCGACGCCGTTCGCCAGCTGGGTCATCGCGAAGGCCGACCCCGAGCGCGCCGTGTCCCTGTCGCTCGTCATCGTGCTCGCCGGCACCGTCGTGCGCTCGATGCCCTCGTCGGCGGCGCTGCTGATCGGCACCGCGGTCATCGGCATCGGCATCACGATCGGCAACGTGGTGATCCCGGTGGTCATCCGGCGGGACACCTCGCCGGAACGCGTCGGTCTGGTCACCGGCGTCTACACGTCGGCGCTCAACGTCGGGTCGATGATCACGTCGCTCGGCACCGCTCCCCTGGCCGCCCTGTGGGGGTGGCCGGTCGCCATCGCGATCTGGGGGGTCTTCGCACTCATCGCCGCCGCGGCCTGGACCTACACGGTCGGTGCTCGTGCCGCCTGGCGACGCCCGCTGCCCTCCGAGCGGGACGAACCACTGCCCGTCACCGGCCCGATCGACCAGGTGCTCGACACCGGGGCGATCCGGACCGCCCGCGCCGCCGAGGCCGCACGGGTCGCCGCCGCCGAGCCCATCCGACCGGCACGACGGCTCATCACCTGGGGCCTGACGCTCGCGTTCGGCGGTCAGGCGTTCTCGTACTACGCCCTCACCGCGTGGATCCCGACGCTGCTGCACGACGAGATCGGGTTCTCGAAGGCGTCGTCGGGCGCGAGCTCGTCGGTGTTCCAGATCCTGGCCGTCGTCGGGGCACTCGGTGTCCCGCTGCTCGCGACCCGGTGGCGTCCGGCGGCGATCATCGCCCTGGTCGGCACCCTGTGGCTGGCGATGCCCCTCGGGCTGCTGTTCGCCCCCCAGCTCTGGTTGCTGTGGTCGGTGCTCGGCGGTGCAGCCCAGGGCGGCGGCATCACCGTGATCTTCATCGTCATCGTGCGGATCGTCTCGAGCGACGCCGACGCCCGCCGGATGTCCGCGTTCGTGCAGGGCGGCGGGTACCTGCTCGGGTCGGCCGGGCCGCTCGTCGCCGGTGCCCTGCACGGTGCGACGGGGAACTGGACGGCGCCGCTGCTCGTCGTGCTCGTCGCGGTGCTCACCCTCGGCGTCGTCGGGACGTTCGCCGCGCGACGGGTGTCCTGACCCCGAACCCGAACGCCGGCTGAGACCCCGCTCCGGCTCGACCCCCGAGGCGCTGACCGACGGGGCCCGCACCCACACGACCCCTCAGCGCGCGGACCGGCTTCGCGGCCAGCTGGCGGCACGGTCCCGGCCGGTCGTCATCCCGGACGGCCAAGGTCCGGAGAGTGGACATCCGACGACCCGCCCGGTGGCGGGACCAGCCGCTCGCAGCACGGCTCACCCTGCTCGTGATCGCGGGCGGCACGACCGTGCTGCTCGCCTGGAACCTGGGCCGTGGCGGGGACTTCAGCTTCTACCAGGCCTCTGCGCGGTCGATGTCCGAGTCGTGGCCGGCGCTGTTCTCGGGCGCGTTCGACCCCTCGGCGACGGTGACGCTCGACAAGCTCAGCGGCTTCGCCGTCCCGCAGGCGCTGAGCCTCCGGCTGTTCGGGCACTCCACCGCCGCACTCGCGTTCCCGCAGGTCGTCGAGGGGCTCGTCACCCTGTGGGCCTGCTCGTTGGTCGGGCTCCGCTGGGCCGGGGTCGGCGCCGGCCTCGTCGCCGCCGCAGCAGCCGGGTCGACGCCGGTCTTCGTGTCGATGTTCGCGCACCCGATGGAGGACGGCATGGTCACCGCCGCGCTGGCCGTCGCCCTGCTGTGCTGGCAGCACGCGGCACTGACCGGGCGCTGGTGGCCGCTCGTCGCCGCGGGCCTGGCGGTCGGCGTCGGGTTCCAGGCGAAGATGGTGCAGGCCTGGTTCGTGCTGCCGGCACTGCTGCTCGGCACGCTGCTGGCCTCGGCCCGGCACGACGGCCGTCCCTTCCGCTTCGGCACCCGGGTGGTCCGCGCCGGGGTACTCGGGATCGTCGCGGTCGTGGCCTCGCTGTCGTGGGTCACCGCGCTGGCGGTCACCCCGTCGGGTTCGCGGCCCTGGGCCGACGGCTCCACCGACGACAGTCCGCTCGCCATGGTGTTCGGGTACAACGGCATCGACCGGTTCCTGCCCGGCGCGGTGCCCGGATCCGTCCGGTCGTTCACGGTGCCGTTCGGTCCGCACACCTGGCGCGGTGGTCCGGCCGGGTTCGGCAAGCTGCTCGGACCGCACCTGGCGTCACAGGTCGCCTGGCTCCTGCCCGCGGCGGTGTTCGGCGTGGTGGTCGCGGCCGTGGTGCTCGTCCGCCGCCGTGCGGAGCGACCCGGTGCCCTCGGCTCCCCGTTCGGGCACGCGTTCGACACCCGTGCCGGATCCGCCACCCTGGCCGTTCTGGTGGTCTGGCTCGGCACCGCGGCGGCCGTGCTCTCGGTGGCCGCCGTGCCGCACACCGCCTACGTCGCCGCGATCGGCGTGCAGCTGGCCCTGCTCGCAGCCCTCGGGTGGCGCGGTGCGGTCGGGCTCGTCCGGGCGCAGGCTCGAGGGCTCCGGGCGCTCCCGGTCGTCCTCGCCGCGGCGCAGCTCGGCTGGGTGGTGTTCCTCGCGCGGGGCACCGCGATGCCGACCGTGCTCGCCGTGCCCGCGATCACCGTCTCGACGGTCGCCGTCGTCGCGACGCTGGTGGCGGTGTGGCGGCGACCCCGCTGGGAGGCGACGCGCGGGCCGGACCGGCACCGGGCCTCCCGGACGGTCATCGCGCTGGCAGCCGGGCTCGCGCTCGTCGCCGGACCCGCCGCGTTCTCACTGCAGGCCCTCGACGCGACCCGCGACGGCAGCGGCGTCGACGCGTCGGTCGGGCCGTGGCCCGCGCGCTGGCCGATCCCGGCCGGCAGCCCGGACGTCTTCCACGTGTCGCGCCCGGACCCGTGGGGCGGATCGACGCCCTACCCGCGTGCCCTCAGCCGACTCGTCGCGACCGCGCGACGCCTGGAGGGGTACCGGCACGACGAACCGCTCTTCATGACGGACACGTGGCACATCTCCGCACCCGTGATCGACGCGACCGGACTCCCCGTGCTGACGGACGGCGGGTTCTCGGGCACCGTGCCCGTCTTCACGATGCACCAGATCCGCCGGAGGATCGCCGACGGCCTGCGCGTCCTCGTCGTCGAGTCCCACGCGCCCCGCACGGACCCGGTCCTGCGCGCCGCACTGGCCGGGGGCTGCCGAGCACTCACCAGCGGCACCCGGCACGCACGCCTGCCGATGCAGCCGCGCCGGGCGGACGGCATCGCCTGGACCGTGTGGCACTGCGGGATGCCCGGGCCGTCGGTCGGACCCGGAGCGCACCGCCACCACGGGTCAGCTCGCGGCGAGCACCTCGCGCAGGGACATCGGCGGACGCCCGGTGATGCGTTCGACGTCGCCGGACACGTGCGCGAGCGCCCCCTCGGCGATGGCCGTGTAGGTGCTCACCCAGGCGTCGGCCTGCCACGGCTCCGGGTTCCACTGCGCACGTGATGCGTACGCCTCGTCGAGGGTCTCCGGGTGGTAGCTGACCGTCCGGCCGCGGACCTCGGACACGATCGCCGCCGCCTGGGCCAGGGTGATCGCCTCGGGGCCGGTCAGCTCGTACGTCTGGTCGCGGTGCGCGTCCGGGTCGTGCAGCACCGCGGTCGCGACGCGGGCGACGTCGGCACGGGCCACCGCGGCCATGGCGCCGTCGCCGGCCGGGCCGCGGATCACGCCGTCCTCACCGACCAGGTCCTCGACGAAGTCCAGGTAGAAGCTGTCGCGCAGGAACGTGAACGCCATCCCGCTCTCGCGGATCGCCTGCTCCGTCGCCCAGTGGTCGCGTCCGAGCGTGAAGGTCGCGTCGGGAGCCGCGCCGAGGAACGACGTGTAGACCACGTGCCGCACGCCCGCGTCGGCCGCCGCGGCGACGAACGCCCGGTGCTGGTCGAGGCGGTCCTGGGCCTCTGCCGCCGAGACCATGAGCAGCACCTCGACGCCCTCGAGCGCCACTCGGCTCGCGTCGGCGTCGGCGAAGGTCGCGACGGCGACCTCGGTGCCCGGGAGCTCCGGCGCACGCGAGGCGTCGCGCACGAGCATCCGGAACGGCACGGCGTCCGCGGCGAGCGCCGCGCTCACGGCGCCACCGATGTTGCCGGTCGCTCCGGTGATGGCGATGGTCATGGTCGCTCCTCGTGTCGGTGTCGGTGTCGGTGTCGATTTCGCGTCGCGTTGGTCGGTGGTCACGTCCACACCGTCCTGGAGGCCCGGATCACCGTGGGCGCGACCCTCGCGGCGTTCACGCCGTCCACCTCCACCGCCCACGCGCGGGCGGCGTCGTGGTCGCGGCCGTGCCGCATGTGCCGTCCGACCAGGCGGTCGAGCCGCACGTCGTCGGCGACGGCGCAGAACCAGGTCTCGGTGAAGAGCGTCGGCAGCGTCGACCACGGTGCGGTGTCGTCGAGCAGGTAGTTGCCCTCGGACACCACGAGGCGGGCGGCGCGGGGTACCGCGATGCTGCCGGCGACGGGTTCGTCCACGCGACGGTCGAAGTCCGGCGCCCACACCACGTCCTCGTCGACGGTGACGAGTCGGCGGACGAGCGCGACGTAGCCGTCGGCGTCGAAGGTGTCCGCCGCGCCCTTGCGGTCGTGCCGGCCGAGGGCGTCGAGCGCCGCGTTCGACAGGTGGAAGCCGTCCATCGGGACCTGCACCGCCGTGCCGGCACCCAGGCGGTCGTCGACGGCGGTGACGATGCGACGGGCGAGCGTGGACTTGCCAGCGCCCGGTGCTCCGGCGATCCCGAGCACCGTGCGGCGGCTCGAACGGGCCAGTTCGACGGCGCGCTCGACGGCCTGGTCGACGGTCGTGCCGGAGTCGCTCACGGCCTCATCCTCGCAGAGCGCACCGACGCCGGGCCGCGGTGGTTCACTTGCCGCATGGTCGATGCGACGAAGGCGTTCAGCGGGTTCTCGGTGCGCGACGTGCCCGAGGCGAAGGCGTTCTACGAGGACGTCCTGGGGGTCGAGGTCACCGAGGACCACGGCATGCTCTTCCTGCAGCTCGGCGGTGGACACCAGGTGCTCGTCTACCCGAAGGGCCCGGGTCACGAACCGGCGGCCTTCACGGTGCTGAACTTCCCGGTGCCGGACATCGACGCCGCGGTCGACGAGCTCACCGCGAAGGGCGTCACGTTCCTGCAGTACGAAGGGATGACCGACGACCGGGGTGTGAACCGGAAGGGCGGGCCGCTCATCGCCTGGTTCACCGACCCGTCGGGCAACGTCCTCAGCGTCATCGAGGAGTGACGCCAGCGGTCAGCGGGACAGGGCGCCCGCCCAGCCGAGGGCGATCGGCACGAGCAGGCCGTGGCGGTGGTGCGGGAGCTCCGTGACGGGGATCCACCGCGACTCGTCGGTCGAGCCGTCGAGCTCGTGCCGCAGGGCTCCCCCGGTGATGGTCGCCCGGAACACGACCTGCACGGCCTTCATCGGGCGACCGTTGGCGTGGATGCGGCGTTCGGCGGGGACGATGTGGTGCCGGACCCCGAGCAGGGCACCGGCCTGGGCCTCGTACCCGGTCTCCTCGCGGATCTCGCGCACGACGGCCTGCTCGACGGTCTCGTCGAACTCGACCCCGCCGCCCGGTAACGTCCACGTGCCCGCGTCGGGGTGACGCAGCTTCGCCAGGAGCACGCGGTCACCGTCCGTGATCACGCCGTAGGCGGCGAGCCGGGTGTCGTAGTCCGTGTACTCCATGGGCCGACCATGCCAGGTGGGTGCACCGACGTCTGCCAGCCGCGCCGGGCCTCCAGGCCGTGGACCGGGGTGGTGCGGACGCTCCTCCAGCCCGCTGACCGGTCACAACCCCCCGCGGCCCGCACGCCGAGCGGTCACAGACCGTCGGCCCCGCCGCCCACAAACAACGGAACGTGACCACGCGACGCAGCCCGCGCGGGGAGTCGTGACCGCTCGCCGCGCAAGGCCCCGGACCCGGGGTGGTGCCGACCGGACCCGGCGTGCTCGCCCGACCCGGATCAGGCGTCGACGCGTGCCGCTGCCCAGCCCACGCGCATCCGGGCGACCGCCCGGTCGAAGGCGCTGAGCGGTTCCCCGTCGTCACGGATGACGGACTGCAGCTGGAGCCCCTCGTACAGGCCCATGAGCTGCTCGGCGGCATGCCGGGGCGATGCGCCGCGGGGTTCTCTGCCAGCGACGACGTCGCGGACCAGGGCGAGGGTGACGTCCTCGAACGCCCGCGTGTACTGCGTGCGGAACCACCCGGCGGCGGGGTGGTCGGGGTTCGAGGCGGCGCTGAGCACGGCGACCCGGAGGCGCACGAGAGCCGGATCTTCCACGCCCGCCGCGAGCCGGGCACGCAGGTAGGCGACCGTGCCGTCCCGCTCCGCGATCGGCCAGAGCTCGAGTCGGCTGCCGTTGTTCCACTTGTCCATGACCGCGACCACCAGGAGTTCCCACATCGGGTACGCCCGGTGGAACTCGTCGGCCGTGACCCCGGCGTGCTCGGCGACCTCGTCGGGCCCGACACGGTGGAAGTCCCCGGCTCGGTAGGCACTGATCGCCCCGGCGACGATGCGTGCGCGGAGGTCGACGTCGGTCGTGGGCATGCTGACGATTGTGCGGGGCCGGTCAGCGGCCCGCGACCGCCAGTTCAGGGGGCGCGGCCACCGTCGCCGGCTCTGGGTCAGCCGCGGTCGAACGTCAGCGTCTCGTCATCGGGGGCCCGGACCTCGCCGGTGCGGGCGAAGTCGGCCCAGATCGCCCGGAATGCCCGGCCGCGGCGCTCGACCTCGGGCCAGTCGCGTTCGGGGACGAACCGGGTGCCGGCCCAGGCCTCGCGGCCACCGAGCAGCAGCGGCAGGTCGCTCATGTGCACGGCTCCGGTCGGGGCGCTCGTGACACCGCGGTGCAGTCGGTACGAGGTCGCCCGGCCGCCGGCGCGTCGGTGCCGCTCGGTGAACCGTCGGGCGTCGCGCCCGTAGATGACGTCGGACAGCGGACGCACGACCCACCACCGCAGGGCCGACCGCAGCACCCGTGACCGGGTGACCCGACGCAGGCCGGGCACGAGCGGCACGTACATGCCGGCCTCGTCCGAACCGGACCCGATCAGCACATCGACGTCGGGGGCGACCCGGCTCCACGCGGCGTCGAGGTCACGCTCGGCGGGCAGCGGCGCGAACCCGTACTGGGTGCCGAACGGCATGCCGGCGGCGAGCCCGTACGGCGCGGCGGCCCGGGTGCCGAGTGCCTGACGGTCGAGCAGGTCCTCGAGCGGGGTGTCGGCGTGCACGGTGCCGACCGCCCGGACCATCGCGCGGTTCATCCGGGCCCGACGACGGGACAGCCCGAGCGGCGCGCTCTGGATGATCGCGCGGCGGAAGAGCCCTTCGGCGCCGGCACTGATCATCAGGTGCGCAGCTGCGTCCCCGCCGGCCGACTGCCCGAAGACGGTGACCAGGTCGGGGTCGCCGCCGAAGGAAGCGATGTTCGCGCGCACCCAGCGCAGCGACTCGACCAGGTCGAGCAGCCCGAGGTTCGCCGGGATCGTCTCGCCGTCACCGAGGAATCCGAGCACGCCGAGCCGGAACGTGACCGACACCACGACCACGCGCTGCTCGGTCACCAGGTCGCGGGCGTCGTAGATCGGCAGGTCGCCACCGCCGATGACGTACGAGCCACCGTGGATCCAGACCATCACCGGCAGCTGTTCGCCCGGACGGACGTCGGCGGGCAGCGTGATCGAGAGCCGCTGGCAGTGCTCGTCGACCTCGATGCCCTGGATCGGGTTGAGCAGCAGGTCGACGAACTCCTCGTGCGGCTGCGGTGCCACCGGCGACGGGGTGGACGCGTGCAGCTCGCCCGCGAACGGTGGCATCGGCTGCGGCGGGGCGAACCGTTCGGCCTGCGCGTACGGGATCCCGAGCGCCCGCACCACGTCGCCGTCGACCGTCCCGACGATGCGGCCGGCGGGGGTGTCGAACGGGGCAGGCGTGGCGTCGAGCATGGGGTTCACGGTATCGGTGCGGCGACGACACGAGCGGACGTGACGGAGGCCGTCCCGATGTGATCAGGACGGCCTCGCTCCGGCTCGGGGAGCCGGGTGCACGTGGTGCTCGGCGTCAGTTCGAACGACCGTTGACGTCGCGTCGGTCGTCGTCGTTCCAGTCGGGCTTGCGCACGCCGGACTTCGCGATGCCGCGGCTGACGACGTAGGCGGCCGTCACGATCGCGACGTACAGCCAGGCCTGGTCGGCGCCGAAGCCGGTGTGGCCCTCGTCCGCGTTGTCCACGACGGCCGACGCGACGAGGATCGCGATGGACACGACCAGCCAGGCGTAGAACTCCGTGGTCTTGAGCGCGGACTTGGTCTCGTTCCAGGTGGCACGCACGACCGAGTCGTTCCGTGCGGGACGTCCTGCAGTGTTCGACATGGTCACTCCTTCTGATCTCCGCCACCGGGCTTCGGTGGCGCCGTGTGGAGAGATTTGTCTCGCTCGGCTGATTACTCGTCCAGTTTGGGTTCTCAGGAAGGGGGTGGAGCATGGCGTTTGTCCACAGAACGCCAGGACCGGACGGGGTAAGGATGCACGACGAGGACCACCCGCAGCGCGGATCCGATGTGTTCGAGCGGCAGCCGCGCACCACGGAGGGCGCCGCTGCGATCGCGAGCCTGCAGGCGCTCAGTGACAGCGTCCACGAGGCCGACGAGCAGGCGCTCCGCACGCTGGGGATGCTGCCCGTCGACGCGCTCGCGCTGCGGCACCTCGTGCTCGCGGACCGGGACGGACGGCTGGTGAACCCGACGCAGCTCGCACGGGTGTTGCGGCTCTCCACCGCCGGGATCACGAAGCTCATCGACCGCCTGGTGCGTGACGGGCGGGCTGAGCGGCGGGCGAACCCCGAGGACCGCCGAGGCGTCATCATCACAGCGACCGGCTCCGCCGAGCAGGACCTCGCACGTGCCTATGGGCACATCCACGCTCCGCTCATCGAGACCATCGACGCGCTGAGCGTCGACGAGGCGACGGCGGTCCGCCGGTTCGCCTCCCGCCTCGCCGAGGCGCTCCGGCAGGAGCTGCCCTCCCCCGGCGCCCCCTGACGCCGGCCCGGCCCGGCCCGGCCCGGTGGGTTGGTAGCTGCGACGGACGGGAGGCCCGTGGCGGCGTCGCCACGGGCCTCCCGTCCGTCCTTTTGTCGCGGTGCGCGACGGGCGCTACCGCACCCGCTTGATGGGGATCACGACGAGTGCGCCGATGAGGGCGATCGCGCCGGCGGCCCAGCACATGAGCTCGTAGTTGTCGGCTGCTCCGTCGGACCCGACCTTCAGGAAGAACAGGGCGATCGCCGGAGCGAGCGACTGCGGCAACGCGTTCGCGATGTTGATGACGCCGAGGTCCTTGCCGGGCCGGTCGGCGTTCGGCAGCACGTCGACGACCAGCGCCGTGTCGATGGCCGAGTAGATGCCGTAGGCGAAGCCCATGATGATCTCGGCGACGTAGAAGCCGGTGACCGTGTCGGCGTGCGCGAGCGCGACGAGCCCGACCGCGAACATCGCCGTCGACCCGCCGACGAACACCTTGCGGCGACCGAGCTTGTCCGACGCCCAACCGGACAGCGCCGCACTGACCAGCAGCGCGATCGTGTAGAGCAGGACGCCGAAGGCGACGGCGGCCGTGGCGTCCTTCGGCTTCTCGATGCCGATGTGCTCCTGCATGTAGAGCAGGCGGTACGTCGTGAACATGAACGTCGCGAGGATGATGAGGAAGCGCGACCACCAGGCGAACGCGAAGTCCGGGTTCTTGACCGGGTTCGTCCAGAACGAGGCGACGAGGTTCAGGAACGTGAACTTCTTGAGCGTGTAGGTCGGCAGGTCGTCACGGGCGACGACGGCGTACACGGCGACCAGGATGATCGCAAGGATGCCGGGCGCGATGAACAGCACGGGCAGGTTCGCGACGAAGAAGACCGACAGGTAGGTGCCGGCGAGCACGGCGATGTTCTGCGCCAGCGCGATGATGCTCGAGGACCGGCCGCGCTGCAGCTGCGGCACGTTGTCGGCGAAGCTCGCGAGCAGGGTGGCGAGCGTGGCGTTCGCGGCGAGCTGGGCGAGCAGCCAGGCCAGCGTCAGGTTGAGGACGTCGGGCGAGTAGGCGATCCACGCGAGGGCGATCGCGAAGACCACGACACCGCTGAGCAGCCAGGGGCGACGACGGCCCCAGCGCGTGCGGGTGCGGTCGGACAGGGCACCCGCGAGGGGGTTCATGATGAGCGCACCGAACGCGCCGATCGGCAGCACCGAGCCGATGACGTTCGCGGCGTCGTCGCCGACCAGGGCCTGCGCCTTGAGCTGCATGCTCACGTAGACGGGCGCCATGAGCGCGACGAAGAGGCCGAACTGCCCGAGGAACAGGGCGATCTGGTAGCCGATGCCCACCTTCACCGTGCTGACGGGCTGGGTGATGCCCTCTTCCGGGTTGAGCAGTGCCGGGCTGCCGGGTTCGGGTGTGCTCATGACGCCTCCTTGAGTCGATGAAAACCTTGCCTGACAAGGTTTTTCCGACGCGAGCATACATCGACACGTGTTGTCTGCAACACCGGGGTCGTCACACGGGGCAGCAAAAACTACACACCGGGTGGTTTTTGGGGTAGCGTCGTCATCGATCTCGCCGCGGAGCATCGCTCCTCGACGGGCCGCGACACCCAGACAGGATCGAAGGAGCCTCTGCAATGCCCACCACTTCTGTGCAGCTGTACTCGCTGCGCGACGCCATCGCCGAAGACCTCGACAAGGCCATCGCCCGTGTCGCCGAGATCGGGTACGAGAACGTCGAGCCCTACGCGTTCGTCGAGCGCGCCACCGACCTCGAGCGTGCGTTCGCGGCCACCGGCCTCAAGGCTCCGTCCGGCCACGTCGCCGTGATCGACGCCGAGGACACCGCGCCGATCTGGGACGCCGCCGAGCGCCTCGGCATCCGCACCGTCATCGACCCGTTCATCCCGACCGACCGCTGGCAGACCGCCGACGACGTCGCGAAGATCGCCGAGCGCGTCAACGAGCTGACCGCCGAGGCCGCCGGCCGTGGCCTGCAGTTCGGGTACCACAACCACCAGTGGGAGTTCACGAACAAGGTCGACGGCCGCACCGTCTACGACCTCTTCGTGTCGCAGCTGTCGCCGGAGACCGTCCTCGAGGTCGACACCTTCTGGGCGACCGTCGGTGGCGCCGACGCCCCCGCCGTGCTCAAGGGCCTGGGCGACCGCGTCGTCGCGATCCACGTCAAGGACGGCAAGGTCGACGGTGACATCCGCACCGCGCTGCCCTCGTCCGAGAGCGCCCTCATCGTGCCCGAGGCACTGCAGCGCGCCTTCGAGAACCAGACGCCGGCCGGTCAGGGCGACGTCGACGTGACCGCGATCCTCGCCGCCGCACCGCAGGCGATCCGCGTGGTCGAGTTCGACGCGTACAAGGGCGACGTCTTCGAGGGCATCACCGAGTCCCTCACCTGGCTCAAGGACAACGACAAGTGAGCCGTGTCGGGATCGGCATCATCGGTGCCGGCAACATCTCCACCCAGTACCTCGAGAACCTGACCAAGTTCGCCGACGTCGAGGTCCGCTTCGTCGCCGACGTGCTGCTCGACCGCGCTGCTGCCCAGGCGGCGGAGTACGGCGTCGCCTCGTCGGGATCGGTCGAGGAACTCCTCGCCCGCGACGACATCTCGATCGTGATCAACCTGACGATCCCGGCCGCACACGCCGAGGTCGACCAGCAGATCATCGACGCCGGCAAGCACGTCTGGAGCGAGAAGCCGATCGCGACCGACCACGCGTCGGCCGCCGCGGTGCTCGAGTCGGCGAAGGCCAAGGGCCTGCGCGTCGCGACCGCTCCGGACACCGTGCTCGGTGCGGGCATCCAGACGGCGCTCCGGGCCATCGCCCGCGGTGACATCGGCGAGCCGCTGTCCGCGACGACGCTGTTCCACGTGCCCGGACCCGAGGCGTGGCACCCGAACCCGGACTTCCTGTTCGCCACCGGTGCCGGCCCCCTGTTCGACATGGGCCCGTACTACGTGACGACCCTGGTGCACGCGTTCGGCACCGCCTCGCGCGTGCAGGCCGTCTCGTCGAAGTCGCTCGACCGTCGCACGATCGCGTCCGGCCCCCGCGCCGGCGAGACGTTCCCGGTCGAGGTCCCGACGCACCACGCTGCCCTGATCGAGTTCGCCGGCGGGCAGTCCGCCCAGTCGACGTTCTCGTTCCAGCACGCCCTGCCCCGCATGGGCTTCGTCGAGATCAACGGCACGCTCGGCACGATCTCGCTGCCGGACCCGAACACGTTCGAGGGCTCGTCGCAGCTCTGGCGCTACGGTCAGGAAGAGCCCGAGACGCTCGAGGCGGTCGGCTCCACCTGGGGTCGTGGCACCGGTGTCGTCGAGCTCGCCCGCGCCATCGCGGAGGACCGCCCCGAGCGTGCCTCCGGCGCCGTCGCGCTGCACGTGCTCGACGTGCTGCTCGGCATCCGTGACGCGGCCGAGTCGGGTTCCGCCGTCGACATCACGTCGACCGTGGACGCGGTCCCGCCGCTGCCCGAGGACTTCGACCCCGCGGCAGCTGTGCTGACCGCGGGCGCGAACGCCTAGGAGCGCCCAGGAGCGCCCAGGAGCGCCACGCGCACCACTTCGTGAGCAGCAATGGTCGGGTCCCGAACGGGGACCCGACCATTGCTGCTCACCAGGGTGTGTGATCGCTCGACCCTGCGCTCCGTGGACCGGACCGCGCGGTTCGGCCAACGGATCCGCGCTCGTCGGCCATCTGGAACGGCCCGAAGTCGGTGGCTTCTTCACTCGGGTGATGAGGACCATGGGTGTGGAGGAGGAGCTGCTCCTCATCGACCGGTCGACGGGCGTGCCCGTGCCGGTCGCCGACGGTGTGCTGGCCGGTGCGAGGGCGACGCGGGTGCCGGACCCCGGCGGCGTCGTGGGCGAGATGCAGCGCGAGATGATCGAGGTCACCACCCGCCCGCACACCTCGCTCGCCGCGCTCGGCGGGCAGGTGCTCGACAACCGGGCACTCGTCGAACAGGTCGCGAACGGCTTCGGTGCGCACGCCGCCCCGCTCGCGACGTCGCCGACTCCGGTGACCCCGCACGTGAGCGACGGCGCCCGGTACCACCGGATGATGCAGCGCTACGGGTCCATCCCCCGGCAGGGCCTGACCTGCGGCCTGCACGTCCACGTCGCGATCGACTCCCCCGCCGAGGGTGTCGCGGTGCTCGATCGGATCCGCACGTGGACACCGGTGCTCATCGCCCTGAGTGCCAATTCCCCCTTCCATGCCGGAGTCGACACCGGTCATGCGAGTTTCCGCTCGATCGCCTGGAGCCAGTGGCCGTCGGCCGGGCCGATGGAGCGGTTCGGCTCCGAGGAGCGCTACCGCGCCGTCACCGAGGGCATGCTCCGCACCGGCGCCCTGCTCGACGAGGGGATGCTCTACCTCGACGCGCGCCTGTCCCACGCACACCCGACCGTCGAGGTCCGCGTCGCCGACGTCCCCCTCGACCCCGGGGTGACCGTGACGATCGCAGGACTCGTCCGGGCGATGGTCGACACCGCTGCCGAGGAGTGGCGTTCGGGGTCGCTCGAGCGCGACACCCCCGCCTGCACCGTCCGGCTCGCGAACTGGCGCGCTGCGCTCGAGGGCCTGGACGGTGAACTGGTCGACCCGTTGACGGGGCGCGCCGCACCCGCACGCGAGGTCGTCACGCTCCTGCTCGCCCACGTGCTGCCGGCGCTCGTCGCGAACGGCGACGACCAGCTCGTCGAACGCGGCCTGGCCGACCTGTTCGCGCGCGGCACCGGCGCGTCCAGGCAACGTGCGGCCTACGCGACGACCGGTGACCTCGGGCAGGTCGCACTCGCTGCCGCGATGACGAGCGTGCACGCACGGACCGGCCGCGTCGCAGCCGGCCTGTGGCCGGGTGCGGACACCGGTTCGGTCATCGGGGGTCACCCGGCGAGCTCGGGCCTCAGCGGTGCGGTCGGCTGATGGGTTCCAGGTGGCAACCGTTCCCCCGGATCGCTCGTCGACACCGGGGCGTCATCGCACTCGTGAACTCGATCTCGAACGCCTCGGCCCAGCCGGTGCTCGACGATTCGACGTCGAGCAGGAACTCGACCGGGGTCCACTCCGGGTCGTCGCAGCCTGCCGGTCGGACGGGCAGGACGCGGGTGGAGAAGCCGACCACCCAGGCACGACGGAGGACCCCCGGCAGGCTTCGTGCCCGGACCTCGCGGGGCAACACGACCCGTATCCACATCTCGCTGCCTTCCGCCCGTTCCTTCGGACGCTATGCGCACCCGATGGACAGAATCAACGCGACCGCACATCACGGTCACATCAGTCTCGCGCTTTCGGAACGATCCGATGGGAGCACCCCGTGACCGACCTCGAGAACCCGCCCGTCCTCGGCGAACACCCGGCGGACATCGGCCCCGGACGTCCGGTGAAGCTCGGTGCGCGGTTCGTGCACTGGCACACCACCACCGACCACAAGACGATCGGCAACCTGTACCTGGTGACGTCGTTCGGGTACTTCTGCCTGGCCGGGGTCATGGCGGTGGTGATGCGGACGGAGCTCTTCACCCCCGGGCTCGACGTGCTCGAGACGCGTGAGGAGTACAACCAGCTGCTCACGATGCACGGCACCGTCATGCTGCTGTTGTTCGCGACCCCGCTGTTCTCCGGGTTCGCCAACGCGATCATGCCGCTGCAGATCGGTGCCCCCGATGTCGCGTTCCCCCGGCTCAACGCGTTCTCCTACTGGCTCTACGCGATGGGCAGCCTGGTGACGATGGGCGGGTTCCTGACACCGGGCGGAGCGGCCGCGTTCGGGTGGACGGCCTACGCACCGCTGTCGGACACCACCTTCGAACCGGGCATCGGCGGGCACCTCTGGGTCGCCGGCCTGAGCATGACCGGATTCAGCACGATCCTCGGCGCCGTGAACTTCATCACGACCGTCATCACCATGCGCGCCCCTGGGATGACGATGTTCCGGATGCCGATCTTCACGTGGAACGTGCTGATCACGTCGATCCTCGTGCTGATGGCGTTCCCGGTGCTGGCGGTGGCGCTGTTCGGCCTGCTGCTCGACCGGGTCTTCGACGCGCAGATCTTCAACCCGGCCAACGGCGGACCCCTGCTGTGGCAGCACCTGTTCTGGTTCTTCGGCCACCCCGAGGTCTACGTGATCGCCCTGCCGTTCTTCGGCATCGTGTCCGAGGTGTTCCCGGCCTTCAGCCGGAAGCCGATCTTCGGCTACAAGACGCTCGTGTACGCGACGATCTCGATCGCGGCGCTGTCCGTGTCGGTGTGGGCGCACCACATGTTCGCGACGGGTGGGGTCCTGCTGCCGTGGTTCTCACTCATGACGATGCTGATCGCCGTGCCGACAGGCGTGAAGATCTTCAACTGGGTCGGCACGATGTGGCGGGGGTCGGTGACCTTCGAGACGCCGATCCTGTGGGCGATCGGGTTCCTCGTGACCTTCACGTTCGGCGGGCTGACCGGCGTGATCCTGGCGTCGCCGCCGCTCGACTTCCACGTCCACGACACCTACTTCGTCGTGGCGCACTTCCACTACGTGGTCTTCGGCACCGTCGTGTTCGCCATGTTCTCCGGCTTCTCCTTCTGGTGGCCGAAGTTCACCGGCAAGATGCTCGGCGAACGGCTCGGCAAGGTGCACTTCTGGATGCTGTTCATCGGGTTCCACATGACGTTCCTGATCCAGCACTGGCTCGGCGTCATCGCGATGCCCCGCCGGTACGCGAGCTACCTGCCCGAGGACGACATCACCTGGCTGCACCAGGTCTCCACGGTCGGAGCGGTCCTGACGGCGGCGTCGATGATCCCGTTCTTCCTGAACATCGTGCAGACGATGCGGAAGGGCCACAAGGTGCTCGTCAACGACCCGTGGGGCTACGGCCGGTCGCTCGAGTGGGCGACCAGCTGCCCGCCGCCCCGGCACAACTTCACGTCGGTACCGCGGATCCGGTCGGAGTCGCCGGCGTTCGACCTGAACCACCCCGAGGCCGGAGTCCCGGTCGGGGTGGGCCCGGCGATGGACGCCCCGGACGCGGCCACCCACGACCAGGCGACGGGCAAGACCCGGCACCCGAAGGAGACCGACCAGAAGTTCTGACGGCACCACTTCGTGAGCAGCAATGGTCGGGTCCCGAACGGGGACCCGACCATTGCTGCTCACCAAGCGAAGACCACGACACGAGCGACGCGAACGACGCCCCCGCGCGAGCCCGCGCCCGTCAGACCAGCGCGGTGAAGGACGCGTCGCGCACGAGCAGGGTCGCCGCGTCGCCCACCACGGCCTGGTCGGGGTCGCTCGACAGCCCGAGGGACCAGCTGCCCCCACCCGGACGCTCCGGCAGCGTGAACTCGACCGTGGTGTCCGACGCGTTCAGCAGCACGGCCACGGTGTCGTCGCCCTGGTGCAGCACGAGCGTCACGGCCCGGTTGCCGCCGTCCGCCCAGTCGCCGTCCTCGAACCCGGCGGCGTCGGCACGGAGCACGGTCACCGTCGACTCCGAGTCGCCCGGCGCGGTGCGGAACCACTCCGGACGCAGCGCCTGGTGCTGCCGACGGAACGCGATGGCCGCCGTGGTGAAGGCGAGCAGGTCCTGGTCGGCGGCGGCCCAGTCGAACCACGAGATCTCGTCGTCCTGGCAGTACGCGTTGTTGTTGCCGCCCTGTGACCGGGCGAGCTCGTCGCCACCCAGGATCATCGGCACGCCGGCGGAGAGCAGCAGGGTGCCGAGGAAGTTGCGGCGCTGCCGGTCGCGGTAGTCGTTCACCGCTCCGTCGTCGGTCGGGCCCTCGATGCCGCCGTTGAACGAGGTGTTGTCGCTCTCGCCGTCGTTGTTGTCCTCGCCGTTCGCCTCGTTGTGCTTGTCGGCGTACATCGTCAGGTCGGCCAGGGTGAAACCGTCGTGGGCGGTCACGAAGTCGATCGAGCACAGCGGGGAGCGCCGTGAGCCCTCGTAGACGTCCGGGCTGCCCAGGACCCGCTGCACAGCGTCGCCGAGTGCGCCCTCGTCGCCGCGCCAGAAGGCACGCAGGTCGTCGCGGTACTTGCCGTTCCACTCGGACCAGTCGGCCGGGAACCCGCCGACCTGGTAGCCGGCGGTGTCCCACGGCTCGGCGATCATCTTGACCTCACGCAGCACGGGGTCCTGGTGGATGATGTCGAGGAACGCGGAGTGCTTCTCGGCCTCGCCGTCCTGGCGGGTGAGCGTCGTGGCCAGGTCGAACCGGAAGCCGTCGACGTGCATCTCCTCGACCCAGTACCGGAGCGAGTCCATGATGAGTCCGAGGGCCGCCGGGTGCCCGACGTTCAGGCTGTTGCCGGTGCCGGTGGTGTCGAAGTAGTTCGCCTCGTCACCCTCGACCAGCCGGTAGTACGACTGGTTGTCGATCCCCTTGAACGACAGCGTCGGGCCCATGTGGTTGCCCTCGGCGGTGTGGTTGTAGACGACGTCCATGATGACCTCGAGCCCCGCGGCGTGCAGGGCCTTCACCATCGCCTTGAACTCGGCGACCTGCTGCCCGGCGGTGCCGGAGGACGAGTACTCGTCGTGCGGCGCGAAGAAGCCGATGCTGTTGTAGCCCCAGTAGTTGCGGAGGCCCTTGTCGAGGAGCGTCGAGTCCTGCACGAACTGGTGCGTCGGCAGCAGCTCCACCGCGGTGACGCCGAGGTCGGTGAGGTGCTTGATCGCCGCCGGGTGGGCCATGCCGGCGTAGGTGCCGCGGATCTCCTCGGGGACGTCCGGGTGCTGCTTCGTGAAGCCCTTGACGTGCACCTCGTACACGACGGTGTCGGCGAGCGGGGTCCGCAGCAGGGTGTCACCGTCCCAGTCGAAGGACCGGTCGGCGACGACGGACTTGGGCATCGCGCTGGCCGAGTCGGTCTCGTCGATCTGCTCGGGCTCGTTCATGTCGTGACCGAAGAGCGCCTGGCCCCACTCGTACTCGCCGTCGATCGCGGTGGCGTAGGGGTCGAGCAGGAGCTTCGCGCCGTTGTGGCGCAGGCCGTTCGCCGGGTCCCACGCGCCGTGCACGCGGAAGCCGTAGCGGGTGCCGACGGTCACGCCGGGGACGACGTCGTGGAAGGTGTAGCCGGTGCGGTTGCGGAGCTCGGTGCGGTGCTCGGTGCCGTCGTCGTCGAAGGTGCAGAACTCGACCCGCTCGGCGGTGCTCGAGAACAGGGCGACGTTGGCGCCCCCGTCGACGAGCGTGACGCCGAGCGGGGTGCGCGTGGAAGTGGTCATGCTGCCCTTCTACCGGCCGGTCGCTGTGCCACCGGCGGTCTGGGCGTACCCCTGGCCGCTCAGCGCACCGGCGGGACCAGTTGCTCGAGCAGCCGCAGCACCCGCTCGCCGTCGACGGCGTCCGGGTCGAGCAGCCACTGGACCTGCAGCCCGTCGGATGCCGCGATGCTCAGGCTCGCCAGGTCGACCGGGTCCAGGTCGGCGCGGATCCGGCCGCTCGCCTGGTCCGCCTCGATCAGTTCCGCGAGTTCGGCGCGCAGCCGGGCGAAGCGTTCGCGCATGAAGTCGCGTGTGGCCGGGTGGCCCTCCTGCACGGCGTCGGCCGCGAGGGTCGTGTACAGCTGCACCAGCCCCGGCACGGCCCGGTTGCGCGATGCGCTCTCGCGCATGTCGCCGATCGCCGACTTCATCCGGTCGGGCGCGCCCTGCTCGCGGACCTCGTGCTCCCGGTAGACGGCGAGCAGCAGTTCGTCGCGGCTCGGGAAGTAGTGGCGGAGTGCCGCGTGCGTGATCCCGAGGGCCTCGGCCACCGAGCGGAGCGACGATGCGTCGACCCCCTGCTCCGCGACCATGCGGATCATCTCGTCCAGGATCTGCGTGCGCCGCTCGGCGCCCTTGCGGTACCCGCCGCGGCGCGGCTGGTCCGCGTCGGCGTCGTCCGCGGGGTGGGTCATGCACCCAACTTACCGCTGGAAGGTTTTCTCGCCACCGTCCGGACTGGAGGCCCGTGGCGGCCGCACCACGGGCCTCCAGTCCGTACCGGGGTCGCGTCGCACCCGCCGGGTCGCATCAGCCGGGCGCGCTCGCGTCAGTCCTGGTCGTCGACCGTGTACTCGTCGACCGGCGCGGGCGTGCCCGCGGCGAGCGCGTCGACGATCTTCGTCAGCGAGTCGGCGAGGACGGCGTTGTCCGCGTCGGGGAGTTGCTCGAGCACCTCGACGACGGCCGCGTGGAAGCGCGCGTACGAGGCGTCGATCTTCTCGGCGGCCTGGTCGGTCGGGGCGAGCACCTGCGCACGACGGTCGGTGGGGTGCGCCGTGCGCGACAGCAGGCCCTTCTGCACGAGCCCGTCGACGATCTTGGTGACCGAGGCGTTCGAGACGGCGAGCATCACGGCGAGGTCCTTCGGTCCCATCGTCCGGCCGTCCCGGTGCGCCTGGAGCATGTACCGGACGGCGAGGAACTCGTTCTTCGACAGGCCGCTCTCGATGCGGGCGGACTCGATCTGCTGGTCCTCGGCGTGCTGCAGGCGGAGCAGCGCGTCGACGGCGGTCTTCGCGACCCCGGACTCGGGTTCGCGGGCGTAGAGGTGGACGTGCTCTCGACGGACGACGGTCAACGGCATGGGGTCATGCGCTCCTTGCTAAACGGCAGGCGTGCTGAAGAAGTCCGCGTAGGACGGTTCGGAACGACCGGCGAGCAGCGAGGGGTCCTGGATGCGACGCTCGACGTACGCGTCGATGATCGCCGGGTCGGTGAGACCGACGCGGGTGTGGCTGCCACCGATCCGTGCCGTCCGAGGCATCCCGGAGTACGTGCTGTGCATGTCGTGTCCCGCCCTTCTTGCTTGCCGTGTGTCCCCTGCGGACGGCTGAACTCTTTCACAATGTGAACGGTCAGTTCAACGAACCATTCGCGCTGTGTACGTTTTGCGCGCCGAACGGGTCGGCGGCACGCGGCACGCGCCTCAGACCATCGCCGCGGACATCACCGCGACCGCGACCCCCATCGCCAAGGTCTCGACCAGCGGCAGCGGACGTGATCGTCGCCGGACGCCGTCACGGAGCATGTGGACGGTGAGCACCAGGTACCCGAGGGTCAACCCGCCGAGCACCACCTGCCACGTCACCGCGACCACCCCGAGGTGCTGGTGCATCCCCGCGGCACCGGCGTCGTGCGCCATGCCGACACCCATCGCGCCCATCACGAGCAGGCCCAGGGCAGCATGCAGCCGCCCGTACCGGCCGTGTGCGGAGGCCGCACCCGGCGGCTGAGCCGACCCGCGCCTCCAGGCGGACGTGGACTGCAACCGGTGCACCCCGGCGACCACCACGGCGAGGAACGCCAGCACCAGGAACCACAGGACACCCGGCAGGACCCGGGGTCCGAACGCCCCGTCGACCATCGCCGCCACCATCGCGACCGCGGCGACCACGTCGACCGCACGGCCGGGGCGCCACGCCCCGACCGTGCAGCAGGCCCCGGCCGACGCCGGCACGATGGCCGCGAGCCCGAGCAGGTCGGTCACGTCAGTGCCCGTCCCCGTGCCCGTGCCCGTGGTCGTGCTGGTGCTCGGCTGCGTCGTGTGCGGCCTCGACGGCGCCGGAGACGTGGTGCGAGCAGTGCGACCCGGCCGATGCCCCGATCGACGCCGGCACGTTCAGGGCCGGGTTCCGCGGGAAGAACCCGTACGGCTTGAGCGTGAACTTGGCGTAGTCGACGGGCATGACGGGCCAGTCCTCGGGCCGGGGGAAGTGCGTGGGGCCGAAGGTGTGCCACAGCACGATGTCCTCGCCGTCGAGCGGACGGTCCCCCTGCACGTACCGGGCGACGCCGTCCCCGCCGGGGTTCTGGTGCACGAAGTCACCGGCGGCGAAGCGCTCGGCCGGGTCGTACTGCGTCACGTACAGGTGCTTCCGTGCGAACTCGGCGCGTGCGGCCACCGACGACGAGTCGTCCGCGAGCAGCACCGGGGCGTCCTGCGGGTACAGCACGTACCCGGTCGGGCGGTCGAGGTGGTTGCGCTCCTCGGTGTTCGAGATGAACCAGGTCCGGGCCTTCGACGCGTCGGCGAGACGGCCGGAGGTCGACTCGGACGACAGCCGGGTGACCGACTTCGTGAACGCGTTGCCGTGCTCGTTGCCCGGGCCGACCGGGACCCGGACGGCGTCGACCTCGTCCACCGCGTTCGACAGCCCGTCGACCATCATGTCCAGCCGTGCCGAGAACAGGTGCTGGTGGTACGGGGCGCCGAGGCCGGGCGCGACCTCGGAGGCGTACGGGTAGTCCGCACCGGTCTCCGTCCGACCCGGGTACGACGAGGTGAAGAGGACGCCGGTGAGCTTCGCCTCGCACTCGATCGTGCCGTCGAGGTACAGGTACCAGTAGAACCCGTAGTCGTAGTTGCCGACGGTGGTGAAGAACGAGATCACCAGCCGACGGGAGCGCCGGACCTCCTGCGACCCGGTGTAGATGTCCCCGTGCTTCCACAGCGTGCCGAAGTCCTCCTCGTGCATGCAGATGCCGTTCCGGATGGTCTGCGGGTTGCCGAGCTCGTCGGCCAGGACGGCGTCGAAGTACTTGATCTCGCCGACGCAGTCGCAGCCGAGCTCGAGCGAGTTGGTGAAGCGTCCGAACAGGTACTCGCCGGTGTCGAAGTAGTTCTGCCAGAACCGCACCGGTGACGGGTCGCCGTAGGGCACGAGCATCTCGTCGATCGAGGCCCGGTAGACGATCGGCCGCAGCCGCGCACCGTCCTGCCACGACAGCTGCCGGAGCACGAGCCCCTCGCGGGCGTCGAACCCGACCTGGAACCGCCAGTTCGCCCACTCGACGAACTCGCCGTCGACCGAGAACGACGGCCCCTCGGGCTGCGTGATGACGATCGGCTTGAGGTCGAGCGGTTCGCCCTGCACCGCCGGGTCGTCGAAGTTGCCGGACGTGGCGGGCACGGGCATCTCCGCGACGTCCACGATGCGGGTCACGGCGCGGTTGGCGGCGTCGACGTACACCGACAGGCCGTCCACGGGGTGCGCCCAGACGTGGTCGGCGGGGTGGTCCTGGCGGAAGGCGAGCACGCGGAGGATCCGGCGCCCCTCCTCCTCGGGGTAGTCGTAGTACCCGGCCGACAGCGGGACGCACTTCACCTCGTCCGGCGTCAGGCCGCGCTTCGCCAGGGCGGCGACCCAGCGCTCGTCCGCGTTCGCGATCTCGCCGACGGCGTCGAACTCCTCGATGAGGACGGGCAGCTGTCCACGGGACCCGTCGAGCACGTCGGTGGACAGGACGATCCGGTCGGTGATCGAGACGACGCCGTCGGTGGAGCGTCCGGTCGCCATGTCGAGGAGCATCACGCGGGCGCGGCGGTCCGGCAGGGGACCGTCGCCGGCCTGCCAGGCCAGGACCTGCTGCTTGTGCGGCTCGTCGAGGCCGACGTAGACGAAGCGCGTGGTGTCGGTCCAGTCCGGCTGCGCCGTGACGACGTCGCGGACGGCGGTGAACTCGTCGGGGCTCAGGTTCGCGAGCGGGTGGGTGGTGGCGGTGACGGGGTCGGTGAGCGTCATGCTGGTGGTTCCTTCGGTTCGGTCTGGAGGCGCGGGTCGGGTGGGTCGGTCAGCCGTCGCTGGCGAGACGGTCGAGCATCTGGTCGTAGCGGCGGCGGTCGCGCCGGCGCAGCACCACGGCCTGCAGCACGCCGACGGCGGGCACGACCACGACGAGGCCGGTGAGCACGGTGCTGACGACACCGAAGACGCTCGCTCCGGAACCGTCGACGTCACCGACGAGCGTCGGGAAGTTCGCCCAGATCAGGACGGCCGAGGCGACGAGCCCGACGAACCCCAGGACCGGGGCGATGACGGTGTTCCAGATGCGGCGGTCGGCGCGGTTCCGGCGGAAGTACACGATGACGGCGAGGCTCGTCGCTGCCATCAGGATCGCCACGCCCAGGGTGGCGACCCCGGCGAACCAGCTGAAGACCTGCAGGACCGGATCGAGGCCGAGGACGGCGAACAGGACCATGAGCACGGCGGCGGTGACGGTCTGCACGACGCTCGAGGTGTGCGGCGACTCGTGCTTGCGGTGCACGGTGCCGAGACGACCGGGCAGGAGCGAGGCGTTCGCCATCGAGTGCTGGTACCGGGTGATGACGTTGTGGAAGGACAGGACGCAGGCGAACATGCTCGTGAGCAGCAGCACGTTCATGACGGCCTCGCCCGCGGTGCCGATGTACTGCGCCGCCGTGGTGAGGATGAGCGCGCCCGGGTCCTTCGCGGCCTCGGCGAGCACGCCGTCCGGACCCCAGGCCATCACGAGTCCCCACGACGCCAGCGTGTAGAACACCCCGATGCCGATGACGGCGGTGTAGGTGGCCCGTGGGATCGTGCGCTCCGGGTCCTTCGCCTCGTCACGGAAGATCGCGGTCGCCTCGAACCCGATGAACGCCGCGATGGCGAACATGAGGCCGACGCCGGGCGAGCCGGACATGACGTGGGTCGGTTCGAACGGCGCGAGCGAGAGCCCGTCGGCACCGCCCCGGAACACGATCGCGGCGACCAGGACGAGCACGATCCCGACCTCGCCGACGAGCAGGACGCCGAGGACCTTGCTCGACAGGTCGATGTGCCGGTAGCCGAGCACCCCGACGAGCGCCACGACGACCAGGGACCACACGTACCAGGGGATGTCCGGCCCACCGAGGCCCGTGACGGTCACCCCGAGCAGGTACCCGATGTAGCCGTGCACGCTGACCTGGATCGTCGTGTAGGTCAGCAGCGCCAGGGTGGCCGCCCCCGCACCGGCCGGACGACCGAGCCCGTGGCCCACGAACGTGAAGAAGGCGCCGGGTCGTGGCAGGTGCCGGGTCATCGCCGCCAGCCCCACCGAGAACAGCAGCAGGATCACGGCGGACGCGGCGTAGAGCGACGGGAACCCGACGCCGTTGCCGAGCAGCATGCCGAGCGGGGCGGCACCGCCGACGACGGTGAGCGGGGCGGCGGCCGCGACGACCATGAACACGATCGCGGTGACGCCGAGCGAGCCGCGCATGGTCCGCTGCGGTGCGGGTACGGCTCCGAGTGACGCGGGGTCCTTCGTGATGCTGGACATCGTGGCCTTCCGGTTCGGGTGACTGGGTCGGGGTGGGACCACGGTCCCGCGCTGGGGTTGCGCCCCCGTTCCACGAGTGTGAAACCCGCACGCACCCGAATGGGACGGCCCGGACGAGGCGTCTCATTTGCCCGAGACCACCGCGAAACACGACCGAGACACCGGGGCAACGCAGCGCCCGTACCGTTGCCGCATGACCGCGCTCGACCGTGCCATCGCCGACCCGCCACGGGTGCCGGGCATCGGCACGCGCTCCCCCGTCGACGGGCTGTCCCGGCGGAGCATCGGCCCGGTCGACGTGCTGGCGCAGTCGGTGTCCGCGGTCGCACCGTCGGCGGCGGCCACCACGATCCCGGTGCTCGTCGCGACCGTCGCCGGGCAGGGCGCGACGTGGTCCCTGCTCGCCGCGATGGCGCTGTCGTTCCTGGTCGGACGCACCGTGAACCAGTTCGTCCGACGCGTGGCGGGCACCGGCTCGCTCTACACCTACGTCTCGCTCGGCCTGGGGCCGGCGGCCGGTGTGGTCGCGGGCGCCGCACTGCTGCTCGGCTACGGGTTCATCGCGATGTTCTCGCTCACCGGCAGCGGCTACTACCTCGACTACCTGCTGTCCCGGTTCGTCCCGACGGCCGGCACTGGCTCCCTGGTCACGGTCGTGGTGATCACCGTCATGGGCGCCGCGGTGTTCGCCGTCATCGCCCTCGGGGTCCGGTTGTCGACGCGCCTCACCCTGCTCGTCGAGACCCTGTCCGTCGCCGTCATCGTCGTGCTGATCGTCGCCCTGGTCGCACGGCTGCAGCCCGTCGACACGTCCGCCCTCGCACTCGGTCCGACCGCACCGGCGCCCTTCGCGGTGGGCACGGCGCTCGCGGTCACCGCCTTCGTCGGGTTCGAGAGCGCGTCGGTGCTCGGCGTGGAGGCCCGGCGCCCGTTCCAGGCGATCCCCCGCGCGATCTCGTGGACCGTCCTGGTCGCGGGCGTGCTCTACGTCGTGAGCGCTGCCGCCCAGCAGACCGGGTTCGCCGCGATCGGCGCCGACCTCGCCACGAGCGCGTCGCCGGTCAACGAGCTCGCCACGGCCTTCGGCATGCAGTGGGTCGGGTGGGCGCTCGACCTCGGGATCGCCGCCTCGTTCGCCGCGTGCGCGATCGCCTCGACGACGGCGCTCGTCCGGGTGCTGTTCGCGATGGGCCGTGAAGGGGTGCTGCCGGCCGCGCTCGGGCGGGCGTCGCCCCGGTTCCGGACACCCTTCGTCGCGGGCGTGCTGGCGTGCTCGGTGCTGACCGCGCTGCCGGTCCTCGGGCTCCTCACCGGCATCCCGACCTGGTCCCTGATGGAGGCCGAACTCGTCGTCGCGGCACTCGGGTACCTGACGGCGTACGCGATGACGTGCTTCGCGGCTCCGGTGTTCCTGCGACGCATCGGCGAGCTGACGACGGGGGTGGCGACCACCGCGGTGACGACCGGTGTCCTGCTCACCGCCGTGCTGCTCACCTACGCCGGGGTCGAGGCCGCATCGCCCCGGTGGCCGGCCGTCGTCCTCGCCGTCGGGGCGGTCACCGCGGTCGTCGTCGCGTTCCTGGTGGCGACCCGTCGGCGACCCTGGCGACGGGGTCGGAGCCGGGCGGTGTACGACGTGCCGGTCGAGGCGGACCTGCTGGGCGCCTCCCGGCCGTCCGCCGGACCCGGCCACGGGACGGGGGTGCGGTGAGCGAACCCGGTCTCCGCGCGCGGCAGCCGAAGGCGATCCAGAACGCCCTCGCGGTGCTCGAGGCGGTCGCGCACGCCGGGCCCGGCGTCACCGCCCAGCAGATCTCGGACGCGCTCGGGATGCCGCGGGCGACCACCTACCGGCTCATCACGCTGCTCGTGGAGGACGAGTACCTGGTGCGGCTGCCGGACCTGCGCGGCTTCGCACTGGGGCACAAGGTCTCGGAGCTCGCCGGCGTCGCCCCGGCCGCTGCCCCGTCGGTCCCACCGCTCCCCCGCGCCGTCCGGTCCGTGCTGTCCGACGTGCGCTCGGCGGTCCGCGCCGGGGTGCACCTGGCCCGGTACGACGCCGACGGGATCTGCGACGTCGACGTCGACCCGGACTTCCCGCTCCTCGACGCGACCGCCCTGCGATCGGCACCCGGGTCGAGCGCGATGGGCCGGCTGCACGCAGCCGGCGGTGCCTCGGCGTCGCAGGTCGGTGCCTTCGTGCGGGGCTTCGGGTGCCTGGCACTGCCCGTCCGCGGCGAGCGCGGTGAGCTCGTGGCGGGGCTGACGTTGTCCGCGCCCGCGGCCCGGGTGGAGTCCCCTGGCGAGGCCCTGGTGCACCTGCGGACGGCGGTCGCGCGGCTCGAGCCCCTGCTCGGCTGAGTTCTCGGCGTCCTCCGAGCGATCTCTTGGCACTCACCAGGGTCGAGTGCTAAAACGGTGGCAGTTGAGTCGAGGGGACTCAACGAGAACCACGAAGGAGTTGATTTCGATGACGATGAACTTCGATCCGTTCCGCGAGCTCGACCGACTCGCGGGTTCGCTCCTCGGCACCGCCGCCGGACCGCGCTCGATGCCGATGGACCTGTACCGCACCGGGGACCACTACGTCCTCGACGTCGACCTGCCCGGCATCGACCCGGGCTCCGTCGACATCGACGTGGACGGTTCCGTCCTGACCATCCGCGCCGAGCGCACGCTGGGCGCGCCCGAGGGCTCGCAGTGGCTCACCCGTGAGCGCCAGCCCGGCACGTTCGTCCGGCAGCTGACGCTCGGCGACGGCCTGGACGCCGAGCGCATCACCGCCGGGTACGACAACGGCGTGCTGAGCGTCACGATCCCCGTCAAGGAGTCCGCGAAGCCGCGCAAGATCGCCGTCACCGTCGGTGGCGCGTCCGAGCAGCTCGCGGTCGGTTCCGGTGCCGCCGGTTCCGGCGCCGCCGAGTGAGGAGCTGAGCGATGACGTCCGTCCTGCTGAACGCGGTGGTCGCGGTCCTCGTCGTCACCGCGGCGCTCGCGCTGACGAGCCTGGACCGGCGCACCGCCGTGCTCCTCGGGGCGACCGGCAGCCTGACCGGCACGTTCCTGACCTGGGTCGCCGCGCCCCGGCTGTTCGAGCAGTCACTCCTGGCGCCCTGGGTCGCGGCCGTCCTCGGCACGGCCCTGCTGATCGCGGGGTGGAGCGCGGTCCGCGCCTACTCGGGCATCTTCGAGGCACCCCGCGACGAAGAACCCGAGACGGGGGCGCTGATGACCGTGGGCGGGTCCGCCCCGTCGGTGCGGTGACCACCTGACGGACAGGAGGCCCGGTGCACGTCGTGCGCCGGGCCTCCTGTCGTTCCGTCGGTCGCGTGGGCGACCGTCGGGACTACTCCTTGTTCAGCTTGTCCTGCACCAGGCCGGCCGTCTTCTCGACGATGTTCGGCAGCTCGGTGGTGCCGTAGAGCCGGACGTCGGGGTGCGTGGGCGGGGGCATCGGGACCGAGGTCGTCGGGCCGTCGTGGTACGAGTACTCGCCCTTGCCGTCGAACGAGGGGCCGCTCGCCCAGGGGCCGTTCTTCGCCTCGGCGCCGTCGGAGAAGTTGAGGTACTGGTAGTTGACCTCCTGGTTCTCCTTCGACTGCGGGAAGTTGCTCGGCACGGGGAAGCCCTCGACGCCCTTCTCGCGCAGCTCGGCGGCAGCGGTCGCCCACATGTTCTGGTGCATGGTGTCGCGAGCGATGAGGAACGACAGCAGGTCCCGCACGCCGTGGTCGTCGGTCATGTGGTAGAGCCGGGCGGCCTGCACACGACCCTGCATCTCGGCGTTCTCGTTCGCCGTGAAGTCGGCGAGCAGGTTGCCGCTGGCGGTGATGTACGAGCCCTGCCAGGGGTTGCCGTTGCTGTCCACCGGGCGGGCACCCGCACCGGCGACGATCGCGTGCTGGACGTCGGTGCCGCCGACGATCGCGGCGACCGTGGGGTCGTCCTGCAGCGCGTCCTCGGTGATGCCGAGCGGGGACTTCTCGAGCAGCTGCGCGATCATCGTCGCGAGCATCTCGACGTGGCCCATCTCCTCGGCGCCGATGCCGAACACCATGTCGCGGTACTTGCCGGGGATGTGCATGTTCCACGCCTGGAACTGGTACTGCAGCGCGACGGAGATCTCTCCGTACTGGCCACCGAGCACCTCCTGCAGCTTGCGGGCGTAGATCGCGTCGGGCTTGTCGGGCGTTGCCTTGAACTGCAGTTCCTGCTTGTGGAAGTACACGTGGCTCTCCTTCACTCCAGCGGATGCCCGTCGATCGAGCGGGTCCGTGTGCGATGGTCGGCGCGACCGCCTCAGCGCCGTCCCAAGGAAAGCCAGATCGCGCAGACGGGCGTCAGCGTCCTCTCCCGCGTCGACGCAAGGCGACGACCCCGGCCCAGACCGTGCAGCCGGTGAACCCGAGAACGAGCACGGACACGACGGGGATCGCGAACCCATCTCCGATCGACTGCTGTCCGCGGAGCCAAACGACGACGAGGAGCAGTACCAAACACCCTGCGGCGATGATCGTCGCGACATTGCCAGCTGATCGTGAGCCCATGTCCACCTCGTTCCGTTGCGATACCCACCGCATGCACACCTGGCGGGCTTGCGTGATGATTCTTCAAGAGTAAGTTCGTTGTTGTTCCGAATTCCACGAACGGAATTCGGGGCACGATGCACAATTCGTTGCGCGGACAGCCTACCGCAGTCCCGCAGAGGGGAGAAAGAATGCATCTGCATCAGAAAATCCGGAAGGCAGCACTGGGGAGTGCGGCCGCCGCACTCGCACTCGGCGGAGTCGTCGGTGTGAGTACCGTCACCGCAGCGCCGGCGAGCGCGATGGTCTGCGGGTACAGCGAAGAGATCGAGGACTACGATTCGACCTTCGCGATCAACGTCCCAGTGGTCGGGTCGATATCGCCGTTCAGTGGTCAGCGCCAGGTCGCGCATTACGGGAATTGCGGCAGCGGCAATGTGAAGATCAAGGTGACGATGAAGGGCGGGAGCAAGAACTACTGCGTCCAGCCCGGCGACGTCCGACTGGGATTCACCGAGAACGACAAGCAGATCTCAGGGGCCAGCAAGGTCGGAAGCTGTTAGGGGGAGAGCGATGAAGCTCTGGACGAAGATCGGTGGCACGGCACTCGCCGCCACCATGATGTTCGGCGGGTCGCTGGCAGCGGCCGGTCCCGCGAACGCCGCGTCACCGTGCGGTTTCTACCCGATCACGACGGGGAACATCGGCGGCGGGGACGACGGACACTACGAGAAGGGCACCTACAACAACTGCAAGTCGGACCCGGTCCAGATCACCGTCAAGTACACGTACACGTCGAAGAGCCTGTGCTTGTCGGCCGGCGAGACGACGTTGTACGCCAATCCGGACTACGGGGCCCTGACCGGTGCCTCGTGGACCGGCAAGTACTGCTGATCGCGATCTGACCACCGGAGCTCCTGCCCGCCATCGGGTGGGGGCTCCGGTGCGCGACGGGCGGGCAGACCGCACCGTCCCGGCATAGCGTGGCCGCGTGGACCTCGAACTCAAGAACCGTGTCGCACTCGTCGTCGGAGGCAAGGGGTACATCGGTACCGCCGTCGCCCACCGCCTCCGCACCGAGGGGGCGACCGTCGTCGTCGCTTCCCGCAGCGCCGAGGACTCCGACGGCAGCGTGCCGATCGACACCGCCTCGCAGGAGTCGGTGGACGCAGGCATCGCCGCCGTCCTCGAGCGGCACGGGCGCATCGACGTGCTGGTCGTGACCGCTGCCCCGAGCGCGAGCACCCTCGACCCGGCCCGGAAGTCCGACCCGGAGCAGGTCCTCGACGCGATCGACGGCAAGGCGCTCGGGTTCCTCCGCGTCGCGAACGCCGTGCTCCCGGCCCAGCGCGAGGCCGGGTTCGGCCGCGTGGTCGTGGTGAGCGGGCAGAACGCGTACTTCTCCGGCAACATCACGGCCTCGCTCCGGAACACGGCGGTGAGCGTCATCGCGAAGAACCTGGCCGACGACGTGGCGGGCACCGGGGTCACGGTGAACGTCATCAACCCCGGGACCGTGACGGACACCCCGTCCGCCGAGGTCCGCCCGGGAGGCCCCGGCGACTCGACACCGCAGCAGATCGCCGACCTCGTCGCGTTCCTGTCGTCGCCGCTGAACGCGGTGTCCGGCGAGTCCGTCTCGATCGCGCACCGCCAGCTGGGGTCCGTCGTCGTCTGATCCCCGAGTACCGGGTGATCACCCCTCGCTTCACCCGCAGGGACGAAGCGCTTCGCCCCTGCGCCCGATGCCCCGGCGACTCCGGGCCACGAGTCTGGTGACATGGAGTCCTCGACGAAGCACACGATCGCCACGCTGCTGCTCTGCGCCGCGATCGTCACCACGACCGTCATCGCCCTCGCCGCCATGACCGCGGGCGCGTGACGTCGGTCCGCGCTGCCCGGCGTGGGCGGCATGCGATGATCGAGCCGTGACGGACCGGCGCACGTTCCTCCGGCCGCTCGCCACCCGGTCGATCGTCATCGACGTGGCCTGGGCGGCCCTGGCGGCGTTCGTGTTCCTGCTGCCCATCGACCTCGAGCTCGAGCACGCGAGCCTCGCCGCAGTGTTGTCGGCTTCGGTGGCGATCGCCCTGCGTCGCATCTCCCCGTCCGCCGCGATGGCCATGGTCGTCGTCCTCGGGGTGATCCAGGTCGGCGGCGGCGAGCGCCCGTCGCTGGTGGACCTCGCGATGTTCGTCGTGATCGGCACCGCCGCGGTCGTGGGCACCCGCACCGAGGTCGTCGTCTCGGGCGTGCTCGCGGTCGTCGCCGGGGCGGGTGCCACGGTCTACCTGGCGTCGACCGGCTTCCGGTTCCTCGTGCTCATCAACGGGCCGCGCGACCAGGCCTTCCTGGCGATGGCCGCCCCGGTGACCGCGCTGCTCGGGGTCTGGGCGGGTGGCGTCGCCGTCCGGGCCTTCCGCTCCCGCGACCGCGAGTCGGAGCGCCGTGCCGACGCCGAGGCCGCAGCATCACGTGCCGAGGCCGTCGCCACCGAGGCCGAGGCCACCGCCACCCGCGCCATCGACGTCGCCGAGTCCGAACGCATCCGCGCCGACATCGCCCGGGACGTGCACGACGTCGTCGGCCACTCGCTCGCGGTCATCATCGCGCAGGCCGACTCGGTGCCGTTCCTCGACGACGAGGCGCGCATCCGAGCGGTCAGCGCCACCATCGCGAGCACCGCCCGGAGCTCCCTGGTCGAGGTCCGACAGGTCCTCGGGCACATCGACGGCTCCGCCGAGGCGACCGGCCCGGGCTCGCTCGAGGAGATCGTGCAGGGCATCCGCGACGCCGGGGTCGACGTCGACCGCACGGTTCGCGGGGTCCCGCTGGCCCTGCGCCCGGACACCGGCACCGCCGCCCGCCGTGTGCTGCAGGAGATGCTCACGAACGCCCTGCGCCACGGCGCCCCCGGCAACCCGGTCGTCGTGCGGGAGACCTGGCGGAACGCCGACCTGGTGCTCGAGGTCGAGAACGTCGCCGGAGACGGCACCACCGCTGGCTCCGGCCGCGGGATCGACGGCATGGACTCGCGCCTCGGCGCCCTCGGTGGGTCGTTCGACGCCGCCGTGCTGGACGACGTGTTCACGGCACGCGCCCGCATCCCGTTCGACGTCCAAGGGGGACCCGTCCGATGACCGAACCGATCAGGATCCTGCTCACCGACGACCAGGCGCTGTTCCGCGCCGGGCTCCGGGTGGTGCTCGACGCCCAGGACGACATGCGGGTGGTCGGTGAGGCCTCCGACGGGGCCGAAGCGCTCGCACTCATCCCCGAGGTGCGCCCCGACGTGGTGCTGCTCGACATGCGGATGGCCGGCATGGACGGCGTGGAGACCGTCCGGCAGCTCTACTCCGGCGCCGTCCCGGGTCCGCTGCCCCGCGTCGTCGTGCTCACCACCTTCGGGCTCGACCCGGCGGCGGCGACCGCGATCCGGCTCGGCGCCAGCGGCTTCCTGCTCAAGGACACCACGCCGCCGTTCCTGTTCGCCGCGGTGCGGGCCGTGCACGAGGGCAGCTCGGTCATCGCACCGAACGACCTCGCGCAGCTGTTCGGCACCGACGTGGCACGGGCCCCGGCACCGCAGCCGCCGGAGTTCGCGACCCTGACCGAGCGGGAGCGCGTCGTGTTCGGGTGGGCGTCCCGCGGGCTCTCGAACGCCGAGATCGCCACGAAGGAGTACGTCACCGAGTCGACGGTGAAGACCCAGATCTCGAGCATCCTCGGCAAGCTCTCGCTGCGCGACCGTGTGCAGCTCGTCGTCTACGCACACGACCACGGGCTGGCGGGCACCCGCGAGGACTAGTCCGCGGCGATCCGGTCGAGCCACTCCGCGAGCATCGTCCGCTCGGCTGCCGACAGTCGATCGAGCCGGGGCGCAGCGGCACGGAGCGTGATCGCGGCGCTCGTCACGGCGTCAGTCCCCCGACCGCGACCACCCGGGGCCGCGCCGCCGTCGTCCCTCGTCGGCCCGCTCGGCACGAGGATCCGCCCGAGCACCGCGTCGAGGACGTCATCGGCGAGTGACGGGTCCCGCTCGTCCGCCGGAGCGGCCAGGATCGCGAGCACCGCACCGGTGCCGGCCGCGTGCACGAGCTCGACCGCGCGGTGTTCCGGCACGGCCAGTCGTCCGGCCTCGGCCACCCGCTGGATGCGTTCGGCGAGCAGCGCGGTACCGGCGCGGGCGGCTGCCGACCGACGGCCGCGCTCCGGGTCGCTCAACAGCACGAACAGGTCGGGGTTCGCCAGCCCGAAGCCGATCGTCATCGACCACCCGGTGCGCAGGTCCTCGACGGGGTCGGTCGCCCCGTCACGAGCAGCCCGGACAGCGTCGGCCTTCATCGCCGAGAACGTCGCCATCGCGTGCTCGGCAACCGCTTCGAGCAGACCGTCCTTGTCGCCGAACAGCCGGTAGATGGTCGGTGCCTGGACGCCTGCGCCGTCCGCGACCGCCCGCGTGGTCACCGCCGCGGCACCGCGTTCGCGCAGCATGGTGCCGGCGACCTCGACGATGCGCGAACGCGTCTCGTCGCGCTGGCTTCCCTGCTCGATCACGGATCAACGATAACGGATCTGTGCTATCACTGTGTTACCAGCGATACCGACGCGCTGTTTCCACCGATACGGAGAAGCCATGATCGTCATCACCGGGGCCACCGGAGCCCTCAACGGCGCGACCGCCGACCACCTGCTCGAGCACCTCGCGCCGTCCGACCTGGCGGTGGTGACCCGTGAGCCGGCCCGAGCACAGCGGTTCGCCGACCGCGGCGTCGAGGTCCGCCGCGGCGACTACGCCGAACCGGAGACCCTGCCGGCAGCCTTCGCGGGCGCCGACCAGCTCCTGCTCGTCTCGTCGAGCGACCCGGCCGCCGACGCCGTCGCGCTGCACCGTGCCGCGGTCGACGCAGCCGTGGACGCCGGCGTCGGCCGGGTCCTGTACACGAGCCACCAGGGCGCCGCGCACGGTTCACCCTTCGTGCCCGCAGCGCACCACGCCGCCACCGAGGACCTGCTCCGCGACTCCGGGCTGCCGTGGACGAGCCTGCGGAACGGGTTCTACGCGCACAGCGCCGCCTGGATGACGGGCCCGTGGCAGGAGACCGGCACGGTGTCCGTCCCCGTCGACGGCCCGGTGTCGTGGACCGCCCGCGGGGACGCCGCCGAGGCAGCCGCCGCGATCCTGCTCGCCGATCAGCCGTTCGACGGGCCGGTGACGCTCACCGCTCCGGACGCGCCGACCTTCGCCGACCTGGCTCAGCAAGCGTCCGAGGTGTCCGGTCGGACGATCGGGTTCGAGGCCCTGGGCGAGGACGAGTGGCGTGCCCGTGCGCTGGCCGCGGGGCAGGACCCGCACATGGTCGGGTTCCTGCTCGGCATGTACCAGGCCGCCGAGCGGGGCCTGTTCGCCGGCACCGATCCGCTGCTCGGCGAACTGCTCGGTCGCGCCCCACGGCCGGTGCGTGACCAGCTCAGCTGAGCGCCGCGACCTCGTCGAGGATCGCCTCGACCGCTGCGGGGTCGTGGGCGAACCGTCCGAGGAACAGCCCGCCGATCCTGCCCTGCCCCCGGGTGAGCAGGCCCGGTCCGGCACTGCCCCCGTAGAGGACGGTGCTGCCGCGCAGTTCGGGCCGGGCGCCGAGGTGCTGCTCGATCCCGGCGAGCACCGCCACGATGTGGTCGTCCGGTGCAGGTGCCGGTGCGCCGATCGCCCACACCGGTTCGTAGGCGACGGTCAGGGGTCCGGCGAGACCGTCCGCGACGGCGGTCGAGACGGCCCGGTCGAGCTGCGCGGTCACCGCCGCCACCGCTTCCGTCGGATCGGAGGCCCGGTCCGGCTCCCCGACGCACACAAGCGGACGCAGGTGGTTCCGGAAGGCCGCGTGCACCTTCCCCGCGATCGTCGCGTCGTCCTCGTGGAACAGGGAGCGCCGTTCGGCGTGCCCGATCTCGACCAGGTCGACACCGATCTCCCGCAGTTCGGCGCCGGAGACCTGGCCGGTGAACGCGCCCGCGTCGGCCCACGACAGGTCCTGCGCGGCGAGGAGCACTCCCGACCCGGAGAGCACGTCGCGGACGGGCACCAGCGCCGGGAACGTCGGCGCCACGAACAGCGTCGCCGCTCCCGACAGCGTCGCGGGGTGTCGCCGGGCGATGTCCGCGACCTCGGCCGCCCACGACAGCGTCCGGGCGTGCGAGAAGTACGTCTTCAGCGACACCCCGACGGTGATCACGGGGCGACCGTCTCCACGACGAGGGCGAAGGACAGCGCACCGGGGTCCGCGGTGCCGACGGCCTGGTCGGCGTGCGTCCGCGCCCGGCCCATCCTCGGCACCAGGGACTCCGTGGCGTCGGCCGCTTCGCGGGCGGCACGGACGGCGTCACCCCAGGCCTCGGCGAGCGCCGCCCCGGCGTCGAACCGGGTGCGGAGCACCTCGTCGAACGGCACCAGGGCGTCCACCATCGTCTTGTCACCGACGGTGGCGCCGAACGCGAGCACGGCCTCGGTGGCCGCGCGGACCCCCTGCGCGACGGTGGCACCCGACGGACGCGAGTCGTCCCCGACCACGCGACCCAGGGCCTCCAGGGCGGCGCCCCAGATCGCACCGGACGTGCCGCCGGCCTTGTCGGACCAGGCATCCGCGGCGACCAGCAGGACGGTGCCGGCACCGGCACCGCGGCTGACCGCGTCGGCGGCTGCGACGTCGGCGGCGTGCGATCCGCGCTGCATCCCGATGCCGTGGTCACCGTCACCGGCCACGGCGTCGATGCGCCCGAGTTCGTCGGCGTGCTCGTCGAGGACGGCGCGGACCGCGGCGAACCCGGCGGCGACCTGCTCGGCGACCGCACGGGACTCGTCGGTCGCCGGGCCGATGCCGACGCCCTCGGCGTCCGCCGCCACGGTCGACGGGTCGACCCGCTGTTCGGCGACGGCACCGCCCTTGCGGTAGGCGGGGGTGTCCGCGGGTGCTGCCCAGAGTTCCTCGAGCTCGTCGTCGAGCCAGAAGAGCGTCAGGGAGACCCCGGCCATGTCGAAGCTCGTGACGAGTTCGCCGACCTCGGGCTCCACGATGACGACCCCGGCGTCCGCCAGGCGCCGCTGCACCGAGCGGTAGACGACGAAGAGCTCCTCGTACTTGACCGAACCCAGGCCGTTCAGGATGGGGACCACCCGCTGGCCCTCGAGCGTCACGCCGTCGGGCAGTTCGTCGAGCAGCCGGGACACCAGCAGCTCGGCCAGCCCGTCCGCGGTGGGCACGTCCGTCTCGTCGATGCCACGCTCGCCGTGGATGCCCATGCCGACCGCCATCCGGCCCTCGGGCACCGTGAACAGGGGTTCCTCGGCACCCGGCAGCGAGCACCCGGAGAACGCGACGCCGAAGCTCCGCGTCCGGTCGTTCGCCCGCTCGGCGACGGCGGTGACCGTGTCGAGGTCGTCCCCGCGCTCGGCGGCGGCGCCGGCCACCTTGAAGACGCAGAGGTCACCCGCGATGCCGCGGCGCTTCGCGCGCTCGTCGGCCGGGGCGCTCGTCACGTCGTCGGTGACGCGGACCGTCCGGACCGGGATGCCGTCGGCCTCGAGCGTGCGCGCCGCGGCGTCGAAGTTCAGGACGTCACCGGCGTAGTTGCCGTAGCTGAGCAGCACACCGCCCCCGTGCTCCGCGGCCTTCGCGACCCCGGTGACCTGCTGGGCGCTGGGGCTGGCGAACAGGTTGCCCATCGCGGCACCGGCGGCCAGTCCGTGTCCGACCAGTCCGCCGAACGCGGGGTAGTGCCCCGAGCCGCCGCCGATCACGACCGCGACCGTGCCGTCGGGACTCGTGGTGGAGCGGGCGACCCCGCCGTGCACCTTTCGCACCCACCGCTCGTTCGCGGCGACGAAGCCGTCGGTCGCCTCGTCGGCGAAGTCCGCCGGGTCGTTGAACAGTCTGGTCATCGCTTGCTGCCCTTCGGGTCGGTGGTGCGGACGTGCGAGGTGTCGAGCAGCTCGTCGGCCTTGGCCCCGCGGAAGAACTTGGTGCAGAAGATCATCACCGCGGCGACGAACGCCAGGACGCCGAGCGAGACGATGCCGAACGCACCGCTGTCGGTGGGCACCACCTCGTTGATCGCGGTGCGCATGATCGGGGCGACGAACCCGCCGAGGTTGCCGAGCGAGTTGATCAGGCCGATGCCCGCGGCCGCCGCGGCACCGGTCAGGAACGCCGTCGGGTACGCCCAGGTGATCGGGCCGACGGCCAGGAAGCTCGCGACGGCCAGGGTGATGAACAGGATGCCGAGCACGGGCTGCCCGTTCGCACCCGCCCACGCCGAGCCGAGGATCGACAGACCGGTCGTGACGTAGAACAGGGTGCCCCAGCGACGACGGCGTCCGACGGAGTCTGCACGCGACCCGATCAGGTAGCAGGCGACGAGCCCGACGAGCCACGGGATCGCGGACACCAGACCGACCTGCCAGCCGACGTCCTGCCCGAGCAGCGAGGACACCTGCTGCGGCAGGTAGAACGTCGTGCCGTAGACGGCGACCTGCAGGCAGAAGTAGATGATCGTGAAGTACCAGACGCGCCCGCTCGCCATCGCGCGCCAGATGCCCTTCGGGCCGTCCTCGCTGCGGGCGGTGTCCTCGCGCTCCATGGCCGCGGTGAGCGACGCCTTCTCGCCCGGTTCGAGCCACTTCGCCTGCTGCGGACTGTTCGTCAGGAACACCAGGGCCGCGATGCCCGCCAGCACCGCGAGGATCCCCTCGCCGGCGAACATCACCTGCCAGCCGTGGAACGGGGTGACCTGGTCACCGATGCTGATCAGCCCACCGGACAGCGGGGCGCCGATCATCTGCGAGAACGGCTGCGCCAGGTAGAAGATCGCGAACATGCGCACGCGCACCTTGTTCGGGAACCACTCGGACAGGTACATGATCACGCCCGGGAACAACCCGGCCTCGGTCACACCCAGGATGAACCGCAGGATGATGAACATCGTGTCGTTCGTCGTGAAGGCGAACAGTGCGGCGACGATGCCCCACGTGACGGCGATGCGGGCGAGCCAGAAGCGCGCACCGAACCGCTTGAGCAGCAGGTTCGACGGGATCTCGAAGATCGCGTAGCCGATGAAGAAGATGCCGGCGCCCAGGGCGAAGGCGGCGTCCGAGATGCCGCGGTCGACGCGCAGGGCCTCTTCGGCGAAACCGACGTTCGTGCGGTCGAGGAACGCGACGAAGTACAGGATGACGAGCATCGGCATGAGGTGCTTCGTCGCCTTGCCGATGGCGGACTTCAGGCCGGGGTCGTTCGTCGACCCGAGCGCGGGGGCAGGGGGTAGTGACACGGGTTCGCTCCTTTGCGAGCACGGTGCGGTCGTTCTGGCGTCCGGCGGTCGGGCCTGTCGGCTTGTCAGCTTGTCGGCCTGTCGGACGGGAGGCACGGATCGCGTCGCCCGGTCGGCGCGCGTTCCGTGGGCGGCTGGCCCTAGTGCATGTACAGGCCACCGTCGACGTTGAGCGTCTGGCCCGTGACGAACCCGGCGTCCTCGCTGATCAGGTAGGCGATCGCGGCAGCGATGTCCCGCGGTGTGCCGATGCGCGGCAGCACGCCGTCGGCGGCCATCTCGGCCTTCCGCTCCTCGGACAGGGTGCCGCCCATGATGTCGGTGTCGATCGGACCGGGGGCGATCGCGTTGACCGTGACGCCGCGCGGGCCGAGCTCGCGCGCCAGTCCGCGGGTCAGGCCGATCACGCCGGCCTTCGCCACCGTGTACGGGGTCTTGCTGAAGGTGCCGCCGCCGCGCTGGGCGGAGACGGACGACAGGTTCACGATGCGCCCGTAGCCGGACCGCACCATCGACTCCGCCGCCCGCAGGCTGGCGAAGTGCACACCGTCGAGGTTGATCGACAGCACCCGGTGCCACTCCCCCTCGGGCAGGTCGAGGTAGGCGTGCGCGGAGGAGACCCCGGCCAGGTTCACGAGTGCGGTGATCGGCCGGAGTTCGGCCTCGATCGTGTCGAAGGCCGCACGGACGGCGGTCTCGTCGGCGACGTTCGCACCGACGCCGACGGCCCGCACGCCGTGCTGTTCGCGGATCTCGGCGGCGACCTGCTCGCTCGCCGTCTGGTCGAGGTCGATGATCCCGACGTCCCACCCGGCCTCGGCCAGGTGGTGGGCGGTGGCGCGGCCGATGCCCCGCGGTGAGGCGCCCCCGGTGAGGACGACGGTGCGGTCGCGGTGCTGGCCGGCTGACTGGTTCTGCGTGCTCATGGTTCGTGCTCCGGGCTCAGTGGATCGGTGCCGGGCCGAGCTCGTCGAGGAGCTTCTGCATCGCCACGTACGCCTTGTTCCGGTAGGCCACGAGCTCGGGCGTGCGGTCGGCCGGCACCTCGAGGTACCCGGCGCCGGACTTCGTGCCGAGCTCACCGGCGTCGACGTGCTGCTGCAGCGACGGCGGGGTGGCGAAGCGCTCCGGCCAGCGGGTCTGCAGCGACTCGAAGCAGAACGCGTAGACGTCGAGTCCGGCCATGTCGGCGATCGCGAACGGGCCGAAGAACGGCAGGCGGAACCCGAACGTGGTCCGCACGATGGTGTCGATGTCGTCGGGGCTCGCGATGCCCTCGTCGGCGATCTTCGTGGCCTCCTCGAACAGCGCGTACTGCAGGCGGTTCAGGACGAACCCCGTGGAGTCCTTCACCCGCGCCGACTGCTTGCCGGTCGCGGCGACGACGGTCTCGCCGACCTCGATCGCGTGCTCGTTCGTGGTCGGGTGCGGGATGAGCTCGACGCCGGGGATGAACGGTGCCGGGTTCGAGAAGTGCACGCCGAGGAACCGCTCCGGGCCCACGACCGCCTCGGCCAGCGACTCGATCAGGATCGTCGAGGTGTTCGAGCCGATCACGGCGTCGGGGCGAGCGGCCTCGCTGATGCGGCGGAGCGTGGCGTGCTTGATCTCGAGCTTCTCGGGCACGGCCTCCTCGATGAAGTCGGCGTCGGCGACGGCGGCCTCGATCGACTCGGCAGCGCTCAGGTGTGCGCGGACCCGTTCGACGGCGTCCTCGGGGAACAGTCCGTCGGCGACGAACTCTGCGGTCTCGCCGAGCAGTCGCTCCAGGTTCTGCTGGGCGATCTCGGCCGAGACGTCGGCGATCCGGACGGTGTGGCCGGCGAGGGCGAGGACCTGGGCGATCCCGCCGCCCATGTAGCCGGACCCGACGACGGCGATGTCGAGGGTGCTCATCGGATTGCTCCTTCGGTGCTGGTTGCTGCGGTCGGGGTCGCCGTCGCGTCGAGCTTCGTCGTCGCGAGGACGGATCGGATGTACTGCTGGTTGGTGGCGCAGACGCCGAGGCTGTCCCCGCCGTACTGCTCGGTCATGACGATCCCCCGGAACCCGTCGGCGACGGCGTCGCGCAGGACCTGGCGGTAGTTGATGAGGCCCGTCTCCATCGTGCTCGGCGCGCTCGTCGCCCAGCTGCCGTCGCCGGCCTCGTCACGCGTGTAGTTCTTCACGTGCAGGTAGTTCGTGTGCGGCATGGTCTTCGCGAACAGCTCCCGCCAGTCCTCGACCGGACGGTGCAGACGGATGAGGTTCGCGACGTCCGCGTTCAGCCCGACGTTGTCGAGCCCGATCTCCTCGACCAGGCGGACCGCACTGTCGGCGGTGCCGAGGTACGTGTCCTCGTACAGCTCGAGCGCCATCGGCAGCCCGACGCTCGCAGCGTGCTCGCCGAGCTCCCGCAGTCGCTTGACCGCGGCGTTCCAGACCTCGGGGTCGTCGGGGTCCTTCGGGCCCGGTGCCGTCCAGAACCACAGCGCGCGCTTCTGGGCGTCGGTGAACGGCTGGTGCAGCCCGGTCGAGAAGACCTGCATGCCCCACTCGGCCGCCGCGTCGATGGTGCGGTGGGCGTAGGCGAGGTTCTCCTCCTCGCGCCCGGGCTGGATGACGCTCTTGCGCTGCAGGTGCACGGACGGGATGCCGATGCCGTGCGCCTTCGCGACGGCGAACAGCTCGTCGCGGCGGGAGGCTTCGAGGTCTGCGGGGCGGATGTGGCTGTCGGCGAGCTCGGCGAGCGAGAAGCCGACGGCCTCGATCTGCCCGAACACCTCGTCCCACACCTCGGCGGGGGCGTCGTGGAAGGCCGTCCCGTCGCGGGTGACCTGCGCGAACCCGTGCAGGCAGGCGGCGATCGGCCAGGTCTTCGACGTCCAGGTGGTGGGGTCCCAATCCTGGTCGACCCAGTCCTGTGGAGTGGTCACGGAATGCTCCCTTGCATGTCGTGGTGGTTCAGCATCGAACCTCTTTCCTATAGGAAAGATACTCGCACGACGCCGGAACGCAACCCCTCTGCCTCAGCTCGTGTGGGACGCGTCCGCGCGCGAACGCAACCGGACGGCGTCGATGTGGAGCCGCATCGCGGCGACGGCCGACGTCGGGTCCGCAGCCAGCGCCTCCAGGATGGCCCGGTGTTCCTGGACCGCACGATCCGTGTCGTCCCCGCCACCCTCGACGATCTGCCGCATGCGGTGCACGCGCGTCGTGATGATCTCGGACATCTCCTCGAGGAACGGGTTCCGTGTCGCGTCGAAGATCAGCTGGTGGAACTGCCAGTCGCTGCGGAAGAAGCGGGCCATCAGCTCCTCCGGTGGATGCGCTGCGCCAACGGACGCGACCTCGGCGGCCACCGCAGCCTGCTCGTCGAGCGCTGCCGCCAGTCGCTCGCGCAGGCCGTCGACGTCGCCGCGGGCTGCGAGCTCGACGGCGCCGCTCTCGACGATGAGCCGGGCGTCGAACAGGGCCTCGAGCTGGTCGCCGGCCAGGGGCGGCGAGACCCGGTAGCCCTTGTTCGCTTCACGGGTGACGAGGCCGGTGCGTTCGAGTTGCACCAGGGCTTCGCGCACCGGGGTCGGCGAGACCCCGAGACTGCGGGCCAGTCCGTCGATCGACAGCCGCATGCCCGGTTCGACGTCGTGGCCCATCAGGACCTCGAGCACCCGGTCGTAGACGCGGTCGCGCAGACCGAGCTGCGTGATGCGCTCCGTCCCGAAGCCGGGCATGGTCGTGGACATGGGTCGATCCTAGAGAATCCACGACTCGGGCTCGGTGGGAGGGCCCCGAGCAAGGCTGCGCCATCACGAGCTGTCACCTTCTTCGACGTCGCCCCGCCCTCGCGCTCATGTCGCCCATGGGCTTGCTCGATTGCCGCTCCCCGCGCGCCGATAGGGCGCCCTTCTATCAGCTGAGGCTGCGGCGATCTGCGTCATGCCGCCGCCCCACTCGTCTACCGAGTCACGCTCAAACTCAAGAAGCTAGAGTGGGCAGGTGTCAAGGGTTCGAGGGATAGCGGTCGCAACATCCCAGCCGCGACCCGGCCGCCGATTTGAGCCAATCCAAGAGCTAGAACTCCATGACGACGCGCTAGATGCAGCCAAAACCCTCCCCGGCGCATCTCGAGGCCTGGTCGTCGTGTCAGAATTCGCTGGACCCCTCGGTATCCCAGATTTTACAGCATTCGTCGGGCAAGTGGCACACATTCGTACGCGTCAGAATCTGACTATCGCCCCGATTGTCAACGAGGTAGAGGCGGGCATAGTTTCCGTAGCTCACGTGAATCGCCCATCCTCCGCGGAACAGCTTGCGCAAGCTCTCGGCTGGCCGTCAGCGATTGTCGCAGGGCGGGTGCCGAGACTCGTGAAAAGCGGCGCGTTGGCCGAAGTTGCCCGCGGGAGATACACGCGACCTATGCTCCTTGAGCCTGCTGGTCGACTCTATGCGATCGAGGCAAAGGTGAACGACTGGCGGTCCGCACTCCGTCAAGTCCGAACCTATCGTGTATGGGCGGATGCATATGTAATTGTCATGGGGTCGATATCAGTGCAGGCTCAAGAAGCCCTCACAGCTGAGGTTCGTCATGACCGTGGCGGGCTCGTGGTCGCCGGGAAGTGGGTCATGAGACCACGTCTCGGCCCAGTTCCGACCAGACGGAGGATCGAGGCCTGGGAACGGTTTGCGTCAGCAACGCCGAGAGAGCTAGACGACCCATCCCTCGCTCTGCGCATACATTCGTAGCCCTTGTTGGTAGGGAGACACCCACATATCAGAACGATCGCGTAGCCCTACCGATGCGCGGATAGCGGCCCAGTTTGTGGCGGCCTCTGAGTACATGCGGTCGAGTTCCTCGTATCGCGCCTTATAGCTTGTTCCGGCGCCCTCCACACGACTCAACGCCGCTTCGAGTTGCGCTACGTGATGCCGGAATGCTTCCTTGGCTCCCGGAGCACCAGGAACGCCTCCGAGGCGTGCTGCGAGGCTTGGAGACTGTTGCTGAAGTACGGCCCCGTCTCCCTTTTTATCGAGGCTTCCAACGAGGCCCGAAAGGCTGGGTCGCTCGTACCAACTCGCTGGTCCGCTCGTCTCGGGCCGAGGTTCGTAATCCTTGAAGGAAACGACCCTTTGACGTTTATCCCATCCCGTTCCCACCGAGCGCGCACCTGCGGCGACTGCCGGTAGGGCCGCGAAGTCCCCGTGCGAGATGTGCACTGGCGCGTACTCACTCAAAGCGCGGACGGTGCGGCAGATTCCGAATACCTCATCGGCGGTAAGACGCGGCGGCAAGCTGTTATCAGGTTGAACAAATGAGAGAAACCACCCATTTGGAGCAAGAGCTGCGAGCGCACCGATATGCGCATCTAGGTCGCGACCATCGTTCCAGAATGTACTCACCCCAGCAATGGTTAACCAAGCGCCGGGCTGCATCTCTAAAGCAACCCTTGACGTCTCTAGCGCTAGGGTGCTGACGTTATTCAGACCGGAAGGCAGCAGAGGTGCAGGTGCAAGATATGGAACCGACAGATCGGCTTGGTGTTTGAACACTCTGCGTACGTGCTCCCGACGGTAGGAATCCTCGGTTAGGTCCCCCACCGGCCCGCCCCAAAGGGCAAACTCTGCGTAATACCGGAAGTCTCCAACCCCAGGCATTTGCAAAGCATGAGTCGTTGGGTCGAACCAGACAGATACCCCCGCAGCGTGGAGCTCATCCACCCTCCTGCTGATCCCGGGCTTCAAACCCGGTCCGCCGCGATGAGCGAAGGGCGAGGCCCACGGCGTGATCACAGCCCCCGAAGCATTGCCTGCGGTGTGGGCTTCGATGATCCAGCCGGCCTGGAATGAACGAGGACTGTCCTCTACGAAGGTCGTCACGGAGTCGCCTCCAGAGCGTCCCGTAGAGCCGCCGCATCCCGGTACCGCCGAGCGGGCTGCGGGTGCAGAGCTCGGTTGACTATCCCTGCCTGCTCAGGTGAGAGATCTGGTCGGTGCTCTTCGATCGGCTTGGCGCTCCCATCTCGGAGGCGAACTACATATTCGTATTCATTCCCAGTCCAAGGGTAGGGTGACACCCCAGAAAGGGCCGTGTAAAGATGGATTCCCACCTGGAACACGTCCGACATCTGCATGGGGCCGCCACTATAGCTGTTGAGATGCTCCGGAGTGAGGTATCCGGGTGTACCCGGTTGCCCCGCGACGGTCAACCCAGACCGAAGCGTGTGTCGTGCAAAACCAAAGTCGAGCACTTTATAGGTGCCATCACTCAGTTGCCGAATGTTATTTGCGCTCAGATCGCGGTGAATCACGCCCCGCTGATGACCCGCAGCCAGCCCGTTGGATACCTCGACACCCATTGCTCGGGCCTCAGACCAACTCCACTGAGTGCTACCCAGCAGCGCGCTCAGGTCGGTGCCGTCCAAGTATTCCTCAACCCACGCAGCACCGCGCGGCGGGTCTCCCAGTTGATATAGCTGCGATTCGACCTTGACCACGTTCGGGCTGTCGATACTCGCGAGGAGCTGTACTTCGCGCTCAGCTCGTTTGAGTGTCTCGTCCGTGGTGAAATCCAGCGCTACAACCTTCAGGACGAAGGGTTGCCCGTCCCGCGAGACCTTGCGAACTGCCTTCTGACCACCGACGGCACCGATTGGTCCGTCGTCAGTTAATGCCAGAGCGGCGACCGCTTCCCCCACGAGATTGTCATCTGCGACAGTCATGGCTAGAACATAGCGCCATTCGCGAGCGCGTCTCACCAACACGCGGGCGGAGCCGCGCTAGGCGGAGGGTGCTGTTGTGGTGTATACCCCAGCGCCACACTGACTCGCGTGGTCGATTGGGGTGGTTCTAGAGTGCGTTTTCGTCCTTGCGCCACACGAGTGTGCAAGCGTCTAGGGGTGGTGCAACGCAAGACGCAGACCGTTGCGTCCGTTCGGGTGAGCTCGATCGATCAGAACCTCGGCCGCCAGTTCGAGGCCATCGGCGACGTCGACCGACTGTTCGAAGAGAAGATCTCCGGCGGCTCCCGCACCGACTGAACCGCGCTGCTCGACTGCATCGGATACGTCAGCGACGGCGACACCGTCCGAGTCGCATCAATGGACCGGCTCGCCCGCTCCCTCGGCGATTTGCGCGACCACTTCGGCCGGTTCGGCTGGCGCCCCGCGTCCTTCGACCTCACCCGCCTCGCGGTGCTCCACTGGCAGCACGATCCCGCCCTCGAAGCGGCGTTCTTCGACGGGTACGGCGACGATCCGCGCACTCCGGACGCGTGGCGCTGGCTGCAACTCCGCGAAGCAGTGGGCACCGCGACCTGGGCCTACGCGGTCGGCGACGAGGGGTTCGAGGCCCAGGGCCACGACATGCTCCGCCGCGCCCTCGCCGCGTTCTGACCCGTCAGACCAGGACGCAGCTCACGGCACCCGCACGAACCGCGGCGCCCCACGGTCCCGCAGTCGGAAGCCGAGGTGCTGGTAGAGCCCGATCGCCCCGGTGTTCCCGGCGGCCGCGTGCATCAGAGGGGTCTCCCCGCGCTCCCGGATCCCGTGCGCGACGGCGAGCACCAACCGGCGCCCGAACCCCTGCCCCCGGTACGCGTCGTCCGTGCACACCGCGCTGATCTCGGTCCACCCCGGCGGGTGCAGGCGCTCCCCCGCCATGGCGACGAGCCGCCCGTCCCGCCGGATGCCCAGGTACGTGCCGAGCTCGATCGTCCGCGGCAGGAACGGCCCCGGCTTCGTCCGCTCCACCAGGGCGGTCATCTCCGGCACGTCGTCAGGCGTCAGCACGACGGCTTCGGGATCCGGCGCACCCTCGATCGCCTCGCCGGTCAGCTGCACGCCGCCGGCACCCTCGACGAGCTCCCACCCCTCGGGCAGGACGGCAGCCGCGCCGACGCCGAGCATCCCGCCCGACCCGAGCAGCGCCCGGACGTCCTCCCAGTCCTGCGCGGTGGGCTGCGCGGGGATCCCCGTCCACACCGACACGTCGGTCTGGTAGCGGACGACGTCGCCGCGCCGCTCGGCGAACCGCGCGTGGTGGCTGTTCAGCGCGGCCATGGCGGGTGCGTCGAGCATGCGCGTCGGGGTGCCGTCGTCGGCGATGGTCAGGTCGAGCGTCCGGAGCGCCTCGCCGCGGGAGTCACCGCCGCGGAACCCGAGGTCCTCGATCCGCCGTCGATCGCCGTCCGCCCACCCGGCGGTGTCCGCGACGACTCCGGAGGCGTACTGGTTCGTGGCACGGTGGACGACCAGCTCGACGTCCGCTGCCGAGGCCACGAGGACCTCTCCAGGTCGGGGCAGCGCGGTCGAGGTCGGCGCAGTCGTCGTCATCCCACCATTCTCCGCCCGCGGCGAGCGCCGCCGACGCATCGTTGCACCCGGTGACGCCGTGCCGCGGCTCGCACGGTGCGAGGGGGCCGACGGCCCGTGCGAGGTTCCGTACTCGGTGCGGGGGCACGTGCGCCGCACGGAGGACGGAACCTCGCACCAGGCCGAGCACCCCGCCCCGCCTCACCCCAGCCGCGACGCCACGAACTCCACCATCCGCCGCACCAGCAGCGCCTGCGACGACGCCCGCCGGTACTCGTGCCCCTCACCCTCGAGCTCCAGGTACTCCACGTCCTGCGCCCGCTCCCGCAACGCCGCGACGACCTGGTGCGCCTCACCGATCGGCACGTTCGTGTCGAGCTCCCCGTGCACGACGAGCAGCGGCGCCGTGACGTCGTCGATCACCCGCATCGGTGACAGTGCCGCGAGCAGGGCCTCGTCCTCGACGGGGTGGCCGTACTTCGTCGCGGCAGCAGCCGCGATCCACGGTTCCGTGTCCCGGTAGAAGGTCGCGAAGTCGCTCATCCCGCACACCGCGACCCCGGCCGCGAACACCTCGGGCGTGAACGCCAACGACGCGAGGGTCGCGTACCCGCCGTAGGAGCGCCCCTCGACGGCGACGCGGGAGCGATCGGCGTACCCGTTGGTCACCAGGAACCGCGCGCAGTCGACGACGTCGGCGAGCGCGTTCCACCGCAGCGCCAGGTCGTCGGCGTGCACGAACTCGTGGCCGTACCCGGAGGACCCGCGGATGTTCGGCGCGAACACGGTCACCCCGGCGGCGGCGAGCGCCTGGTGCTGCGGCGAGAACGTGGGTCGTTCCTGCGACTCCGGTCCGCCGTGCAGGTGGACGAGCGCTGCGCGGCCGGGAGGCACGGCACCAGCACCAGGGTCGGCTCCCGCCACCGACGCGGTCGGCTCCAGGGCCCGGTACAGCCACCCGGTCAGCTCCAGCCCGTCACGGGCGGCGAACCGCTCGAGCGTCGGCTCGACCAGCTGCACGTCCGGCAGCACCGGCACGTCGGTGACCCGGCTCCAGGTCAGCGCGTTCGTGTCGAGCCGCCACAGTTCGCGCGGTCGGGTCGGTCCCTCGACGGCGAGCAGCACGCTCCGGCCGTCGCGGCTGAGCACGGGGTCGGTGGCGACGTACCCGGGCAGGTCCGGAACGGGGGTGCGCGAGGCGTCGTGGGTGTTGATGAGGTCGAGTTCGCTGCGACCGTCGACGTTCCAGACGAGCAGCAGCGTGCGGCCGGCGTCGTCGGCGTCCAGGTACTCGAGCTCGGCGTCGTCGCGCTCGACGATCCGCCGGGGTGTGCCGCGCCAGCCGTGCGGCCCGACCGGCTGCGCGACGAGTCCGCGGCGGGGCAGTCCGGCCTCGGTGGCGACGTAGGCGACGAGCGGACTGGTCTCGCTCGCGGGCGAGGGCCGCAGGAACGCGATCTCGGCGGACCCGTCGGGGTCGTCGGCGAACAGGGCATGGCTCTCGTCGGTCAGCCGGTCGACCACGACGACGAACTCCTGGCCGCGCTGCCCGTCGCTCAGCACGACGAGCCGTTCCTCCACCGACAGGTCGAGGATGTGGATGAGCTCCCCCACGGCCAGGTCGTCGCGATCACCGGTGACCGGGTCGACCAGGTACGCACGGGCCGGCTGCTCGGGCTCGGTCGACGGCAGGGTGATGACGACCCGGTGTCCGCTGCGGCTCCACGGTCCGAGTTCGGCGTGCTGGTACCGCGAGCCGGCGATCTGCGCGGCGTCGGAGCCGTCCGGCCGCACCACCCAGACCTGTTGCTTCACGCCGCCGTCGGTCGCGATGGCGACGGCGAGCCACTCCCCGTCGGACGACCACGACACCCGGATCACGGGGTCGTCGGACAGCGCGATCCGCACCGGTTCCGGCAGCTCGCCGTCGACGACGACGTCCTGCACGAAGACCTCGGGGGTGCCGTGCCGGTCGCTCACGAACGCCACCCGCCGGGCGTTCCGGGTCATGGTCGGTCCCCACGACCCCCAGGCGGCGGTGAGCTGCGCACCCAGGTCGGCCGCGGCCCTGGTGGTGACCGACGGCTCGACGGTGGCCGACGACGCGACGCCCTGCGCGCCTCCAGTCCGGACGGAACCCACGGTCACCGCACCCCCTGCTGCTGCAGCCACATCTCGATCAGGCCGAGCTGCCAGAGCGCGTTGGCGCCGATCGCGGTCCTGGTGCTGTTCGGGTCCTGCAGCATCCGCTCGACGGTGGCGGGGTCGAAGAACCCGCGCTCCCGCGCCTCGGGTGCGTGCAGCGCGTCGCGGACGCGCTCCAGGTACGGGCCCTCGAGTTGCCGGATCGCGGGGACCGGGAACGAGCCCTTGCTGCGGTCGATGACGGCGTCGGGCACGATCCCGCGCGAGGCGCGCTTCATCACGCCCTTGCCGCCGTCGGTGAGCTTCATCGACGGCGGGATCGCGGCGGCGAGCTCGACGAACTCGTGGTCCAGGAACGGCACGCGGGCCTCGAGCCCCCACGCCATCGTCATGTTGTCGACGCGCTTCACCGGGTCGTCGACGAGCATGATCGTCGTGTCGCTGCGGAGCGCGGCATCGACGCTCGTCTCCGCGCCCGGCCGTGCGAACTGGCGGTCCACGAAGGCCGACGGGGTGTCGTCGTCGCTCTTCCACCGCTCCCCGAGCAGGCCCTGCAGCGCCGGCCACCGGCGGTCCATGAACACGGAGCGGTAGGCCTCGGCGGCCTGGTCGCGCGGGACGTCGGCGAGCGGCGGGTACCAGTCGTAGCCGGCGAGCACCTCGTCGGCGCCCTGGCCGGACTGCACCACCTTGACGTGCTGCGAGACCTCCTGCGACAGCAGGTAGAAGGCGACGCAGTCGTGGCTGACCATCGGCTCGCTCATGGTGGCGACCGCACCGTCGATGCCGTCGAGCAACCGCGACGAGGGGATGTGGATGCGGTGGTGGTCGGTGCCGAAGTGCTTCGCGACCTGGTCGGAGTACTCGAACTCGTCGCCAGATTCACCGCCCGCCGCCTCGAACCCGATGCTGAACGTGGCGAGGTCCTGCTGCCCGGCCTCGGCGAGCAGTCCGACGACCAGGGACGAGTCGATGCCACCGGAGAGCAGCACCCCGACCGGGACGTCGGCGACCATCCGGCGCTCGACGGCGGTGCGGAGCGAGCCGATGAACGCCTGCTCCCAGTCCCGCTCGGACCAGTCGGCCCTGGCGGGGTCACGCTCGAAGCGCGGCTCCCAGTAGACGGTGTCGTGCGTGGTGCCGTCGGGGTCGATCACGCGGACGGTCGCGGGCGGGAGCTTGCCGACGCCGGCCAGGATCGTGCGGGGTGCGGGGACGATCGAGTGGAAGCTCATGTACGAGGCGAAGGCGACGGGGTCGATGGACGTGTCGACACCGCCGGCGCCCGTGCCGCCGCTGCCGCTCGTGCTGCCGTTGCCGCCGCTGCCGGCGTCGCCGGCCAGGATCGCGGGCAGGGAGCTCGCGAACCGGAGGCCGCCCGGGACGGGTGCGACGTAGAGCGGCTTGATGCCGAGCCGGTCCCGCGCCAGCACGAGTCGGCCGCTGCCGTGCTCCCAGATGGCGATGGCGAACATCCCGATCAGGTGGTCGACGAACGCGGTGCCCCACTCGGCGTACGCCAGGGCGATGACCTCGGTGTCCGACGTCGACGCGAACCGGTGCCCCTTGCCGTGCAGCTCGTCGCGCAGCTGCCGGTAGTTGTAGACCATCCCGTTGTAGGCGATCGTCAGCCCCGCCTCGGCCAGCACCATCGGCTGCGCGCCCGCGGTGGACAGGTCGACGATGGACAGCCGTCGGTGCCCGAGCGCGACCGGGCCGCGAGCCCACAGGCCGTCGCCGTCCGGGCCGCGGTGCGTCATGCAGCCGGTCATCCGGGCGACCGCCCCGACGTCCGGCGCTCGGCCGTCGAACCGGATCTCACCCGCGAGTCCACACATCAGCGCTCTCCCTCGGTGTCCGCCGGGGCGGAGTCGGTGTCCGCCGGGGCGTTCCCGACGATCCACGTGTCCTTCGCGCCGCCGCCCTGCGACGAGTTGACGACCATGCTGCCCTCGGGCGCGACGCGTGTCAGGGCGACGTCGGCCAGGTGCACGTCGTCCGGTCCGGTCCCCGTCGCGTAGACGAATGCCCGCAGGTCCACATGCCGCGGGTCGAGACCGGCGGGTCCGATCGTCGGGTGCGAGGACAGCTGCACCACCTCCTGCCCCACCCACCCGGCGGGGTCCGCGGCGATCTCGCGCCGTCGCTCGGCCACCTCGGGGGCGCTCGCGCTCGGTCCGATCAGGACCCCGCGGCCGCCCTCGCCGTCGACCGGCTTCGTGACGAGTTCCCCGACGCGGTCCAGGACCGACAGCCGTTCCACCTCGATGCTCGTGCGGTAGGTCGGCACCGATGCCAGCAGGGGTTTCTCGTCCAGGTAGTACCAGATCAGGTCCGGCACGGTGACGTACATCGCCTTGTCGTCGACCAGCGCGTTGCCCGGCGCGTTCGCCAGGTAGACGCGTCCTGCCTCCGCCGCGTCGAGGATCCGCGCACCGAGGTCGGGAGCGTGCTCCGCGGTCAGCGCACTGACGTCGCGGTCGATCCGCAGGTACAGCCCGTCGAGCACGTCGCCCGTCGTCGCGTCGACCACGCGTCCGTCGCGGACGTCCAGGTCCGACCCGGACAGGAGGCGCAACCCGGCACCGTCAGCCAGCCTGCGGTGCTCGAACCACGCGCCGGCGGCGGGGCCGTCGCTGACCAGCGCGATCACGGGATCGGTCGCGCCCGTCACCGCGGTGGTGTTCGCGCAGAGGGTCCGGTGCAGCCGGTCGATCACGCCGTGCGGGTCGCGCAGGTGCGCCGGCCGCGGGGCGTCCGGCACGACGTCGTCCATCAGCTCGCGCAGGGCGATGCCGTACGCGACGCCCGAGGGCGAGCGGACGTTGTCCTCGAGCACGCGCCAGCCGCCGAACTCGTTGCGCACCAGGTCGAACCCGAGCACCGGCGCACGGACGGCGGTCGCCGGCAGCCGGGCGGCGTCCGGGTCCCAGCCCTTCGCGCCGACGAAGTGGTCCGCGTCCAGCACGCCGTCGGCCACGATCCGCCGGTCGCCGTACGCGTCACGCAGGAACAGCTCGATCGCGCGGGCACGCTGCCCCAGGCCACGCTCGAGCTGCGACCACTCGTACGCGCTGATCGTCCGGGGCACCAGGTCGCAGCCGAACTCCTGCGCCCCGCCGTCCACCACGAAGCCGACGTGGTGCTCGCGGGTCCAGACGTCGCGGGCGGTGCAGCGCTCGATCGCCGTCTCGGCGTCCCAGCCGTCGAAGAACGCCGCCAGGTCACGGAACGCCGGACGAGGGCGTGCACCGGGGCCGACCGCCTCGTCGCCGGCGCGGACGCGGTACCCGGGGATCGGGACCACCGGGTCCTCGTCGCGTCCGGACGGGAGCCCCGCGGTGTCCTCCACCACCAGGGCGACGACATCGTCCATCTCCCCGCGCTCGGCGTACGCGGTGCGCTGCCGGTCGGTGGAGTTGCCACGGGCCAGGGTCGCGTCGAGCAGCTCCGTCACCGTGCCCCAGTCGCCGAGCTCCTCGAGCTCCGGGCGCAGCCGGGACACGAGCTGGCGCGCCGCGACCTCGGCGGGCAGCCGTTCTGGGTGCTGCCCGAGGCCGACGAGTTCCCCGCTCAACCCAGAGCGGGCGGCCTGCCACATCGCTGCACGGTGCAGGGGTTCACTGCGCGGGTGCCACTCGGCGCCCGACACGACCGACTTCTCGGCCTTGCGCACGGCGGCGCGGAAGAGTCCGGCGATGAGCACGGCGTCGTCCACCACCGGGGTCGCGTCGCAGACCCGCAGCTCGAGCGTCGGCGCGTGCGACGACGGCCGCACGTCGAAGTAGGCCATCTTCTTGTCGGCGATCACGCCCGAGGCGATCAGGTCGTCGAGCACCCGGTCGTACTCGGCGGCGTCCTCCACCGGGCCGAAGCTGCCGGCCGACGGCCACCGCTGCCAGATGATGCTCCGGAACGAGGCGTACCCGGTGTCCTGCCCGTTCCAGAACGGACTCGACGCGCTCAGGGCGAGCAGGACCGGGAGCACCGGCGCCACCCGCTGGGCGATCAGCACCGCCAGGTCGCGGTCGCTCACCCCGACGTGCACCTGCAGGCCGCAGATGAGCTGTTCGTCGACGAGCATCCGGTACTGCTCCTGCATCCGGCCGTACCGACCGCCGGAGCTCAGCTCGAAGTCGGCGTACTCCGACCTCGGCGCGGTGCCGACGGCCGCGATGGTGACGCCGGCCGGGGCGATCGCGGCACTGAGCTCACTGCGGAGGTCGACGATCACCCGCCGCAGGTCGTCGAGGGTCCGCACCACCGGGGTGTTCGTCTCGATCGTCGTGCGCTGCAGCTCCGCGCCGAAGCGGTCGGTGGGCAGTTTGGGCAGAAGGCGCGGGGCCTTCGCGGAAAGTCGGCCGGACTCGAGGTCGATGAGGTGCAGCTCTTCCTCGGCGCCGAGCGTCAGCTCTGCACTCATGGCTGGAACCTACGCGCGGCGGCTGTGGTGCGCACCGCGGCACACCGCCCGACTCGTGCCCGTAACACTCCCGTCCATCGAGCGTCACGAGCACTGAACTCCCGCCCGCACCGTGCGAGGCGCGCCACCCCGTGCGACGTTCCACGCACCGTGCGCCGCTACAAGCACGCACCACGCGCGCAACCGCGCACCAGCCCACGCAACCCGCACCGTGCGACCCGCGCCAACCCCGCACCAGCCCACGCAACCCGCACCGTGCTGTGGACGCACCACCCGCAGTCGGGAGGCACGGCGCCAGCCCACCACGCGCCTCCCGTCCGCACCGTGCGCACCTCTTCACCCCGTGCGAGGTTCCACGCACCGTGCGCCGCTACAAGCACGCACCACGCGCGCAACCCCGCACCAGCCCGCGCACCCCGCACCGTGCGCCCCGCGCCGGCCCGCGAAAGCCGCACCGTGCGGTGGCCGCACCACCCGCAGTCGGGAGGCACGGCACCAGCCCACCACACGCCTCCGTCCGCACCGTGCGCACCTCTTCACCCCGTGCGAGGTTCCAAGCACCGTGCGCCGCTACAAGCGCGCACCACGCGCGCAACCCCGCACCAGTCCACGCACCCCGCACCGTGCCGGTGCCAGCGCGCGCGGAGCCCTATCCGCGGGTCCGAGCCAACCGCCGGTTCAGCGCCCCGTTCAGCAGCGCGACGAGCAGCCCCACCGCGAACACGAGCGTCCCGAAGCACAGCACCTGCGGCGGCATCCCGGCCTTCGCGGCGCCGTAGACGAACAGCGGGAAGGTGACCGCGGGCCCGGCGACGAACGAGGTGATCACGTAGTCGTCGATCGACATCGCCAGCGCCAGCAACCCGGCGGCGAGCATGCCCGGCGCCAGCAGCGGCAGGGTGACGAGCCGGAAGGCCTGGAACGGTGTCGCCCCGAGGTCACCCGCGGCCTCTTCGAGTGCCCGCGAGGTCCCCGCGATCCGGGCCCGCAGCACCACGACCACGTAGGCGACGTCGAACGCCACGTGCGTGATGAGCACGGTCAGGAACCCGGTGCCGAGCCCCACCGACAGGAAGAAGGAGAGCGACGCGGAACCGACGACGATCGACGGCGCCGCGATGTCGGCGAACACGACGGTGTTCACGACACCGCGACCCGGGAACCGGTACCGCTCCAGCGCCAGCGCGAGGGGCAGCCCGATCGCGACGGAGATGACCGCGGCGAGGAACGCGACGAGCACCGAGGTGACGAACGCGGCCCCGAGCCCGGACACGTTCACCAGGTTCGCGTACCAGTAGGTCGTGAAACCGTTCCAGGCGAACGACAGCCGGTTGGTGGGGGCGTCGTTGAACGAGTACACGATCATGTAGACGATCGGCACCAGGGTGATCGCGATCGTCACCCAGTACACGATGGCGAGCCAGGGCCCCCGACGGTTCACCCCGTGACGACGCGGACGGCCGGCGACGGAACCGGTCACGGGCGAGGCCGGAGCGGCGGCGGATCGGGACGGTGCGACGGCGGTCATACGAGGTCCTCGAGGTCGTCGGTGCCGGAGACGCGGGCGTAGATGAACAGGATGATGCCGAGCACGACCATGAGCACGGTCGACAGGGCTGCGGCGACGTTGTACTGCTGGTTGCCGGAGTAGGCGTCCTGGATCGCCTGACCGATCGTGTACGTGTTCGTGCCGCCGAGCAGGGCCGAGTTCACCGGGTCGCCGACGCTGTCGATGAAGACGAGCAGCACCCCGGCGAAGATGCCCGAGCGGGACAGCGGCAGCGTGGTGTGCCAGAACGCCCGGAACTTGCCGGCGTACAGGTCGTTGGCGGCCTCGCCGAGTCGTGGGTCGATGCGCTCGAGGGCGGCGTAGATCGGCAGGACCATGAAGGCCAGGTCGTTGTAGGCGTCACCGAAGATCACTGCGCCCCCGGTGCCGAGGATGTGGAAGTCCTTGCCGGCCAGCCCGAGCGCCTGCAGCGTCGTGACGACCGGCCCCTGCGACGCCAGCACGAACGCCCACATGTCGGTCCGGATGATGAACGACACCAGGAAGCTGATGAAGACGAGCATGAGCAGCGGGTTCTTCCACCGCGGGGACACCCGGAACGCGATGAAGTACGCCACCGGGTACCCGACGACGATGCAGACGATCGTGGCGGCGGCGCCGTACCAGAGCGACCGGAGCAGGAACGTCAGGTAGGGCACCTGCGGGTCGACGAACAGCGAGCCGTAGATCCCGAAGTTCCAGGTGAACGTGTAGCCGTCGTCCGGGTTGCCGGTCATGAGCGAGACGATCAGCCCGGACACCAGCGGGATGACGAAGAACACGCAGAGGTACGCGGTGCCGACGAGCGCCAGGAAGAACGGTGTGCTCCGACGGCGTCCCCGGCGCACCGACGCGGAACCGGAAGGACCGGCGGAACCACCGGGACCACCGGGACCGAGCCCCGACGCCACCCCGACCGCGCTCACGACTGCACCACCGCGTTGAAGATGCCGTTCCACTCCGAGTACTCGTCGTAGTTCTCGAACACCCGGAACTCGTGCGACTGCTCCAGCACGTCGGCAGAGGGGAACACGAGCGGGCTGTCCGCCACGGTGGCGTCGTCGAGTTCGTCCCGCACGTAGTCCTCGGCCGCGGGCACCGGGCAGACGTAGTTGACCCAGTCCTCGACGATCCCGGCGACCTTCGGCGTGTAGTAGAAGTTCATCCACTCGAGCGCCGACACCGGGTTCTCGGCCTGCCGTGGGATGAGCATGTTGTCGTGCCAGGTCATCTGCCCCTCTTCCGGCGTGACGAACTCCAGGTCGGGGAACCCGGACTGCTGCGCCTGGAAGACGTCGCCCGACCACGCCTGGGTGATCCAGGTGTCGCCGTTCTCCAACCGGTTGATGTAGCTCTGGTCGTAGAAGCCGGTGACGCTCGGCCGCAGTTCGCGCAGCCAGGCCTGGGCCTTCCGCCAGTCGGCGGGCGTCGAGGTCTCCGGGTCGATGCCGAGCGCGAGCAGTCCGAGCGACCCGAGTTCGGTGTTGTCGCTCATCAGCCCGATGCGGCCCTTGAACGCCGGGTCCTGCAGGTCCTTGAGCGAGGTGATCTTCCGCCCGGTGTACTTCGGGTTGTAGGCGAGCCCGGTGAACCCGGTCTGCCACACGACGGAGTGCTTGTTGCCCGGGTCGTAGATGGGGTCCTTCACGGAATCCGAGGCGTTCGCGGCGAAGTTCGGCAACCGCGAGTGGTCGAGCTCGCACACGAACCCGTTCTTGATCATCTGGGTCAGCTCGAACCCGTTCGTCATGACGACGAGGTCGTAGCCCGTCGCACCGTGCGCCCGCAGGATCGGTGAGACGGTCGCGTAGAAGGTCGCGTTGTCCTGGATCACCGCCTGGTAGTCGACCGCGATGCCCGTCTCCTTCTTGAACAGCGCCAGGGACTCGGACTTGCCGTGGTCGGAGTCGATGTACAGCGGCCAGTTCGCGAAGTTCAGGGTGCCGGTCGCCTTCGCGTCCTTCCAGAACGCCGCCCAGTCGACGGTGTCCTCGGCGCCGGCGGCGGCGGAGCCCTTGATGCTGCACCCGGTGAGCAGGGCGGCCAGCGCGGCGGCACCGCCGCCGGCCAGCAGGCCGCGTCGGCTGACGCGGGCCGACGTCAGCCCGCGCAGCAGGTCCGGACCGGGCACCGCGCCGGTCACGCGAGCGATCCTGCCGTGGCGGGGACGGCCTGGAGGCCCGGGTCGTCCTGGGTGGTGACGGTCGCGTCGGACGCGGGGTGCGCCTCCAGACCGAAACCGTGGTCGACGCCCCACGTGAGCCAGACCTCGGTGCCGGTCGCGATCCGCGGCCCGCCCTTCGAGTTCTGCGCGAACACCGAGACGCGACCGGCGCCCGGCACGTCGACCAGGTACTGGGTGCTGACGCCGGAGAACGAGACGTCCACGACCCGACCGGGGCCGAGGATGTTCCGTCCGGCCTCGGGGGTCGGTTCGGCGGTGCGGATCTTGAGCTTCTCGGGCCGGACGCCGACGACGACGCGCCCGGTCGTGGCGACGGCTCGGTCGGCCGGCACCGCGATCGAACCGGCCGCGGTGGCGACGACGAGCAGGCCTGCGTCGGTGCCGCGCACCTCACCCTCGAGCAGGTTCGACTGGCCGAGGAAGTTCGCGACGAACGCCGTGCGCGGCAGCTCGTACAGGTCCTGCGGGCTGCCCATCTGCTCGATCCGGCCGCCGTTCATGACGGCGACCGTGTCGGCCATCGTCATCGCCTCTTCCTGGTCGTGGGTGACGTGCAGGAACGTGAGCCCGACCTCGGCCTGGATCGTCTTCAGCTCGAGCTGCATCTGGTGGCGGAGCTTCAGGTCGAGGGCGCCGAGGGGCTCGTCGAGCAGCAGCAGGGCCGGCCGGTTCACGATCGCGCGGGCCAGGGCGACGCGCTGCTGCATGCCGCCGGAGAGCTGGGCGGGCCGCTTCGACGCCGACCCCTCGAGCTCGACGAGCCGTAGCGCTTCCGTGGCCTTCGTCATCGGGTCCGGGATCCGGCGCCGCTTCAGCCCGAACGCGACGTTGTCGAGCACGCTCATGTGCGGGAAGAGCGCGTAGTTCTGGAACACCGTGTTGACGGGCCGCTGGTACGGCTTCGTGTCGGTGACGTCCTGGCCGCCGATGGTGATGGTGCCGCTCGTGGGTTCCTCGAGCCCGGCGACGAGCCGCAGGGTCGTCGTCTTGCCGCAGCCCGACGGGCCGAGCAACGCGAAGAACGAGCCGGCGGGCACCGTCAGGTCGAGGCTGTCCACCGCGGTGTGGCCGGGGAAGGACTTCGTGATCTGGTCGAGCCGGAGATCGGCTCCCGATTCGGCGAACGTTCCGGTCATTGCCATGGTGCCTCCAGGGGGTGGTCGGCCTCAGCCGATGTAGGACATGACGTGCTTGATGCGGGTGTAGTCGTCGAAGCCGTACTGGGACAGGTCCTTGCCGTACCCGCTGTGCTTGAACCCGCCGTGCGGCATCTCGGCGACGATCGGGATGTGCGTGTTGATCCACACGCAGCCGAAGTCCAGGTCGCGGGCGAAGCGCATCGCCCGCGCGTGGTCGGTCGTCCACACCGAACTCGCCAGGCCGTACTCGACGCCGTTCGCCCACGTCAGGGCCTGCTGTTCCGTCGAGAACCGCTGCACGGTCTGCACGGGGCCGAAGATCTCCTGCTGCACGGCCCGGTCGTCCTGGCGCAGGCCGGCGACGATCGTGGCCTCGTGGAAGTACCCGCGGTCGCCCTGTCGTGCACCGCCGAGCTCGATCGTCGCGTGGTCGGGCAGCGTGTCCAGGAACGACTGCACGTGCGCGAGCTGGTTCGCGTTGTTGACGGGGCCGTAGTGACCGTCCGACCCGGTTCTCGCGTTGAGCCGTGCCTCTGCGGCGAGCGCCGCCACGAACTCGTCGTGGATGCCGTCCTGCACGAGCAGCCGGGTGGCCGCGGTGCAGTCCTGTCCGGCGTTGAAGAACCCGGCGGCGACGATCCCGGCCACCGCCGAGGGGATGTCCGCGTCGTCGAACACGATCACGGGTGCCTTGCCGCCGAGCTCCAGGTGGGTGCGCTTGAGGTCACCTGCGGCGGCACGGGCGACTTCCATGCCGGCGCGGACGGAGCCGGTGATGGACACGAGCTGCGGAGTGGGGTGGTCGATCATCGCTGCGCCGGTGGTGCGGTCCCCCACCACGACGTTCAGGACCCCCGGCGGCAGGAACTCGGCGGCGACCTCGGCGAGCAGCAGGGTCGACAGGGGCGTCGTGTCGCTCGGCTTGAGCACGGTGGTGTTCCCCGCGGCGAGCGCCGGCGCGAACTTCCACACCGCCATGTTGAGCGGGTAGTTCCACGGGGTGACCTGGGCGACGACGCCGATGGGCTCACGCCGGACGAACGAGGTGTGGTCGGCCAGGTACTCGCCGGCGCTCCGGCCCTCGAGGTTCCGGGCGGCCCCGGCGAAGAAGCGGATCTGGTCGACGGAGAGCAGGATCTCGTCCTCGACCAGGGTGGCGCGGGGCTTCCCGGTGTCGAGCGACTCGAGGTCGGCGAACTCCGACGCCCGCTGCTCCATCGCGTCGGCGATCCGGAACAGGGCGAGCTGCCGTTCGCCGGGGGTGGTGCGGCGCCAGGTCTCGAACGCGGTCGCGGCCGCACCGAAGGCGGCGTCGACGTCGGCGGGGGTGGACACCGGGGACGTGCCGTAGACGTGCTCGTCGGTCGGGTCGACCAGGTCGAACGTGGTGTCGGCGGTCGACTCGACGGAGGCGCCCCCGACGAAGTTCCGCAGGACCCGGGTGTCGGTGTCCGCCGTCGCCGTGCTCTGTGCGTCCAGCATGGCGGTGATACTGACACGGATTCCGGCGGTGCGGAAGAAGGATCCGGAGGTTGTGGAGAACTGTAACAACGGAAATCGTCGCGAAACACGGAGTTCACAACGGAATCCCTTGCGCACCCCGAACCGCGCTGCCATGCTGTCCGGCATGGCGGCAGCACCACGACGTCCGGGACCGATCGACGACACCTCGAAGCGGATCATCGAACAACTCCAGGCGGACGGGCGCCGCCCGTACGGCGAGATCGGCAAGGCCGTCGGTCTCAGTGAAGCGGCGGTCCGGCAGCGTGTGCAGAAGCTGACCGAGACCGGCGTCATGCAGATCGTCGCGGTCACCGACCCGATGCAACTGGGCTTCCACCGCCAGGCGATGATCGGCATCCGGGTCAGCGGCGACACCCGAACCGTCGCCGATGCCCTGGAGCAGCTGCCGGCGGTCGACTACCTCGTGATGACCGCCGGCAGCTTCGACCTGATGGTCGAGGTCGTGTGCGAGGACGACGACGACCTGATCGAACTGCTCAACGGCACCATCCGGGCCATCCCGGGCGTCGCCGGCACCGAGACCTTCGTCTACCTGCAACTCCGCAAACAGCTCTACGACTGGGGAACGCGATGACCATCTCCGAACAGGCCACAGGCCGGACCACGACGGGCCCGGCCGCCCGCCTCCACTCCTACGACCCGTTCGCACCGGTCGACGACGCCGACCTGCAGCGGAAGTCCCGGGACCACCTGTGGATGCACTTCGCCCGGCACGGCGCGAACCAGGCCGGTGCCGACGTGCCGATCATGGTGCGCGGCGAGGGCCACCATGTCTACGACAGCCACGGCAAGGAGTACATCGACGGGCTGTCCGGCCTGTTCGTCGTCGCCGCCGGGCACGGGCGGAAGCGCCTGGCCGAGATGGCCGCGAAGCAGGCGGAGACGCTGAGCTTCTTCCCGATCTGGTCGTACGCGCACCCCGCCGCGATCGAGCTCGCCGACCGGCTGGCCGAGCACGCCCCCGGTGACCTCAACAAGGTCTTCTACTCCACGGGCGGCGGCGAGGCGGTGGAGACGGCCTTCAAGCTCGCGAAGTACTACTGGAAGCTCCAGGGCAAGCCGATGAAGCACAAGGTGATCTCCCGCGCGGTCGCCTACCACGGCACCCCGCAGGGCGCCCTGGCGATCACCGGCATCCCGGCGATGAAGGAGATGTTCGAGCCCCTGACCCCCGGTGGCTTCCGGGTGCCGAACACGAACTCGTACCGCGCCGAGGAGATGGGCTTCCCCGGCGGCACCGAGGAGCAGTTCGGCTTCTGGGCGGCGGAGCGCATCCGCGAGATGATCGAGTTCGAGGGCCCCGACACCGTCGCCGCGGTGTTCCTCGAGCCGGTGCAGAACTCCGGCGGCTGCTTCACCCCGCCGCCCGGGTACTTCCAGCGGGTGCGCGAGATCTGCGACGAGTACGACGTGCTGCTCGTCTCGGACGAGGTCATCTGCGCCTTCGGCCGGATCGGCACGATGTTCGCCTGCGACACCTACGGCTTCGTGCCGGACATGATCACGTGCGCCAAGGCGATGACCTCCGGGTACTCCCCGATCGGCGCGACGATCATCAGCGACCGGCTGTTCGAGCCGTTCTCCAAGGGGGACACGACCTTCTACCACGGCTACACGTTCGGCGGGCACCCGGTGTCGGCCGCCGTCGCGATGGAGAACCTCGACATCTTCGAGGAAGAGGGGCTGCTCGCCAACGTGCAGCAGAACGCCCCGCTCTTCCGCGCCGAGCTCGACACCCTGCTCGACCTGCCGATCGTCGGGGACGTCCGCGGCGACGGCTACTTCTACGGCATCGAGCTCGTCAAGGACAAGGCCACCAAGACGACCTTCGACGACGACGAGTCCGAGCGGCTGCTGCGCGGGTTCCTGTCGAAGGCGTTGTTCGACGCGGGGCTGTACTGCCGGGCCGACGACCGCGGTGACCCCGTCGTGCAGCTCGCACCGCCGCTGACGATCGGGCAGCCGGAGTTCCGCGAGATGACGTCGATCCTGCGCAGTGTCCTGTCCGAGGCCTGGACGAAGATCTGACCGTGAGCGGCTACCGGGGCGTCTCGTTCTGGCTCGACCAGCTCGCGTCCACCGGACGCGACGACCTGACGCCCCGGCCGCCGCTCGACGGCGACACGACGGCCGACGTCGCGATCGTGGGCGGTGGACTGACGGGTCTCTGGACGGCGTGGTACCTGCACCAGGCCGACCCGGGCCTCCAGATCGTCGTCCTGGAACGCGAGATCGCCGGCTTCGGCGCGTCCGGTCGGAACGGCGGCTGGTGCTCGGCGCTGTTCCCGCGGTCCGCCTCGGCGATCGCCGAGGAGCACGGGCGGGACGCCGCCCTCGCGCTCCGCGCAGCGATGCGCGACACCGTCGACGAGGTCGGCCGCGCAGCTACCGAAGCCGAGGTCGACTGCGACTACGTGAAGGGCGGGACCGTCCTGTACGCACGCTCCGCCGTGCAGGAGCGCGCCGCCCACGACGAGGTCGCGTCCTCCGCGACATGGGGCGACGACGTGACGTGGCGGGCCGCTCGACCGGGTGACGCCGCCGGATCGGCGGGGGTCGCGTGGACCCCGGACTGCGCGCGCGTGCAGCCCGCCGCGTTGGTGCGTGGCCTCGCGGCCGCCCTGGAGGCCCGTGGCGTCCGCATCGCCGAGCACACGCCCGTCTCGTCCTGGGATCGCGGGCGTGTGGTCACGTCGCGCGGCACCGTCACGGCGGGCGCCGTGGTGATCGCGGTCGAGGGCTACGGCGCCCAGCTGGAGCAGACGAAGCGGCGGATCCTGCCGCTGTACTCGCTCATGATCGCGACGGCCCCGCTGCCGGCGTCCGCGTGGGAGCGCATCGGGCTCGAGCACGGGCAGACGTTCTCCGACTACCGGCACCTGCTCGTGTACGGGCAGCGCACGGCCGACGACCGGTTGGCGTTCGGCGGCCGCGGAGCCCGCTACCACTGGGGGTCCTCGATCACGCCCGGGTACGACCGGGTGCCGCGGGTGTTCGAGCACCTGCGGAGGGCCCTGGTCGACCTGTTCCCCGTCGTCGCGGACGCCCCGGTCACCCACAGGTGGGGCGGCCCGCTCGGGGTGCCGCGCGACTGGTGCGCCTCGGTGACCTGGGACGGACACGTCGGCAGCGCCGGCGGGTACGTCGGGGACGGTCTGTCGACGACGAACCTGGCCGGACGGACCCTCGCCGACCTCGTGCGCGGGGAGTCGACGGCACTGACCGCACTGCCGTGGGTGAACCACCGATCGCCCGACTGGGAGCCCGAGCCGCTGCGGTTCCTCGGCGCGAACGCGGGACTCGTCGCGACCGACCTGGCCGACCGCGAAGAAGCGCTGACCGGGCGGCCGAGTCTGGCGGCCCGGCTGATGGCACCGCTGACCGGAGGACACTGATGGCTGCTGGTCTCGACTCCGACGTCGTGGTCGTCGGGGCGGGGGTCGCCGGGCTCGCCGCCGCCCGGGCGCTCGCGCTCGGCGGGCAGCGGGTCGTCGTGCTCGAGGCCCGCGACCGGATCGGCGGGCGCACCTGGACCGATTCGTCACTCGGGGTGCCGGTCGACCTCGGCGCCTCGTGGATCCACGGGGTCGACGGCAACCCGCTCTGGGCCCTGGCGCCGGCGTTCGGCATCGAGACCGTCGAGTTCACGGTCGGCAGCTTCCAGTTCGACGGCCGGCCGATCGCATGGCACGACCCGTCCGGCGCCGCACTCTCCGCCGAGGACACGTCGGCGTTCGTCGCGGACCTGCACACCGTCGACGCGGCGCTCGACGCCGTCGTCGCGCACGCTCCCCCGCCCTCGACCTACGCGGCCGCCGTCGACACCGTGCTCCGCTCGCTGCGGTGGCAGGGCGACCGGGCCGCACGGGTCCGCGAGTACACGGCCCACCGCTCCGAGGACCTCTGCGGTGCCCCCGTGACCGTCCTCGACGCGCACGGTCTCGACGAGGAGCACGTCCCCGGTGACGAGGTGGTGTTCCCCGGCGGCTACGCCCAGTACGCCCGCGCGCTGGCCGAGGGTCTCGACGTCCGGCTGTCGTCGGTCGTGCGGTCGGTGACCCAGGCCGGTGACTCGGTGACCGTGGGGCTCGCCGACGGCACCACCGTCGTCGCGCCGCAGGTCGTCGTCACCGTGCCGCTCGGGGTGCTGCAGTCCGGCGACGTGGTCTTCGACCCGCCCCTGTCCGCGTCGGTGACCGGAGCGCTCGACCGGCTCGGGATGGGCACCTACGACAAGGTGTTCCTGCGGTTCCCCACACGGTTCTGGGGCGACTCGTGGGTGGTCCGGCAGCAGGGGTCCGCCGGTGTCGACTGGCACTCCTGGTACGACATGTCCCGGGTGACCGGTGCGCCGGTGCTCGCCGCCCTGGTCGGTGGTGCCGGAGCCCGTCGGCTCGAGACCCTGCCGGACGCCATGGTCGTCGACGAGGGGGTGGCGGCGCTGCGGAAGATGTTCGGCCCGTCCGTCCCCCAGCCCGAGGCGTTCCGGATCACCCGGTGGGCCGAGGACCCGTTCTCACGGGGCTCGTACTCGTACCTCCACGTCGGGGCGTCACCCGACGACCACGACCTGCTCGGCACCCCGTCCGGCCGGGTGCAGCTCGCCGGCGAGGCCACCTGGAGCGACGACCCGGCGACGGTGCACGGTGCGCTGCTGTCCGGGCTGCGGGCAGCCGGGCGGTTGCTCGGCACCGAGGTCGAACCGCTCTCGCTCGCCGACCCGCTGTCCAGGCCCTGAGCGCCACACCCCCGCGGGTGTCGGCCCGTGCGACACTCGCTCCGTGACCCCGACGAGGACCCGACCGCGACACGAACACCGGGCACCGGTCGCCGTCGCGGTCCTGGTGAACCTGGCGCTGAGCCTGTTCCTGCCCGACGAGGTGCTGTTCTTCCCGTCGTGGGTGGTGCCCGTCCTGGGCGTCCTGCTGCTCGCCCCGCTCATCGTCTTCAACCCGCGGCGTCTGACGCGCGAGACCACGTGGTCACGGTGGCTGTCGTTCGCGCTGGCGGCCCTGCTCACCGTCGCCAGCCAGCTCACCGTCATCCGGACCATCACCGAGCTGCTCGGCGGCCACGCGGACGGTGCGGCCGTGCTGCTCACCGCGCTGCAGGTCTGGGTGAGCACGATCATCGTGTTCGGGCTCGTCTACTGGGAGCTCGACCGCGGGGGTCCGGTGGCACGGCGTCGCCCCGAACTGTGGTCGACTGCCGAGGCGGACTTCCAGTTCCCGCAGGAGACCGACCCGAAGACCGCGGACTGGCGGCCGGTCTACCTCGACTACCTCTACGTGGCGATGACGAACATGATGGCGTTCAGCCCGACGGACACGATGCCGATGACCGTCCGGGCGAAGATGATCATGGCCTACCAGGCGCTCAGCGGGTTCATCCTGCTGGCGCTGGTCATCTCGCGCGCGGTCAACATCATCAGCTGACCACGGAGACGTGAACCATCGTCGCCATTGCACGTTCGATTCCCACGGTGGTGCCGAAGTCCTAGCGTTGCCGGATGCACCGCGACCCCTGGGAACGAGACCCCCGGGAAACAGAAATCCCCCCGCTCAGCGGGGGGATCTCGGGGTATGCACGTCGGTCCAAGCCCGACGCTCGTGCCGTCAACGCTAGGGCCTCGTCGTCAGGCAGTCAACCGAGCGCGTTGGAGCGTCTGGTCAGCCCTGCCCGACTCGCGACCTACCTCTGTGCCGCCGACGGTGATCTGGGCCGCGCGAGCGATCTGTACCTCTGGGCTGGACAACTGGCCGGGGCACTCCACGGCCAGATCGCGTTCGTCGAGATCGCCGTGCGCAATGCTCTCGACCTCCAGTTGACCGAGTGGAACGCCAGGAAGGGCAGCACGCCGGATTGGAGCACCGCGGGTGCAACGGTCGAACCGCTGTACGCGTTGCTTCGTCGGCAGCTGGCAGATGCCCGGAGTCGAGCTGCTCAAGAGGCATCAGACCGTCACGCGGAGCACCCCCGATCCGGCACCGTCCCGAGCCACGACGACGTCGTCGCTCAACTCATGTTCGGTTCGTGGGTCAAGCTCATCCGCCCGGTGTCCCGATCCGAGTCGCCTGCGCGCCAGCAGCTGTTGTGGGGTGCCGCGCTGTCTGCGGCCTTCCCCGGTGCGTCGTCGAACGACTCCAGCCGGCAGACGATCGGGCTCCAACTCGAGACGCTCCGCCGACTCCGAAATCGTGTCGCTCACCACGACAACCTGCTGCAAGTGGACGTCCGGCACCGGCTCAACGGCATGCTCGCCCTGCTTGCCAGCCTCGATCAGGACTACCCCGCGCTCGCGGCCGCCCGCAGTCCGTTACGGCGGCTCATCAAGGAGGACCCGCGGCGTGAATGGCAAACCGCGTGAAGGTCTTGCGCGCGTTGACCATGCGATCAACAATGGCGCATGGACGTCGTCACCGCACCCTCGCTCCCGTCGCCGCTGCACGCCGACACCGGGGCACCCCGCCGGTCCCTCCGCGTCGCCCTCGTGCAGATGCGGTGGCTCCCCGACCCGGACGAGCACCTGGCCCAGCTCGCCGACGGCATCGCGACCGCCGCAGCGAACGGTGCCACCGCGGTGTTCCTGCCCGAGCTCACGCTGCGCCGCTACCCGGGTGACACCCCGGCGAGCGGGACCCCGAAGGACCTCGCCGAGTCGCTGCAGGACGGTCCGACCGTCGCCTTCGCCCGTGCCCAGGCGATCGAGCACGGGGTGTTCGTGCACGCCTCGCTGTACGAGCGACCGGGCGACGACGACCAGCACGACGACCCCCGCGGCTACAACACCGCCGTCCTCGTCGCTCCCGACGGCACCCTGGTCGGCCGGACCCGGAAGACCCACATCCCGATCAGCGCCGGCTACCACGAGGACACGTACTTCCGCCCGGGGACCGACGACGATGCCTTCCCCGTGTACGAGCCGGCCGGACTCGGCGCGCGCCTCGGGCTGCCGACCTGCTGGGACGAGTGGTTCCCCGAGGTGGCCCGGTCCTACGGCCTCGCCGGGTCCGAGGTGCTCGTGTACCCGACGGCGATCGGCTCCGAACCGACCTTCCCCGACTTCGACACCGCGCCGATCTGGCAGCGGGTGATCGTGGCGAACGGCATCACCGCCGGGCAGTTCATGGTCGTGCCGAACCGGTGGGGCGACGAGGGCGACATCACCTTCTACGGCTCGTCCTTCATCTCGGACCCGTTCGGCCGGGTGCTCGTCGAGGCTCCCCGTGACGCGAGCGTGGTGCTCGTCGCCGACCTCGACCTCGAGGCCCGGAGGGAGTGGCTCCGGCTGTTCCCCTTCTACGTGACCCGGCGCCCAGACCTGTACGCCGGACTCGTCGAACCCGTCGACGAGGAACGCCACGCGTACGGCGCACGCGACGCGATCGACGCAGCCCTGGCCGTGGAACCGGCCACCACCGGGCGCGAGGCGAGCGCATGACGTGGGTGATGCCTCCCGAGACGGCTCCGCAGGAACGCACCTGGATGGCGTTCCCACGCCCCGGCCTGACGCTCGGCGACGACGCGGCGAGCGCCGACGCCGCGCGTCTGGCATGGGCGACCACGGCCAACACGATCAGTGAGCACCAGCCGGTCACCGTCGTCGTGGACCCGGTCGCACGGGCGGATGCCGGTCGCCTGCTGTCGTCCGACGTGGACGTGCTCGAGGCGCCGCTCGACGACTTCTGGATGCGCGACATCGGCCCGACGTTCGTCGTCGACGACGTGACCGGTGCGCTCGGTGCCGTCGACTGGGTCTTCAACGGCTGGGGCGCGAACTCCTGGTCGACCTGGACCCGTGACGCCGAGGTCGCCGCCACGGTCGCCGGTGCTGCGGGAGCCAGGCGGATCCCGTCGTTGCTCGTCAACGAGGGCGGGGCGATCCACGTCGACGGCGCCGGCACCGTGCTCGTGACGGAGACGGTGCAGCTCGACCCGCGACGGAACCCGTACGCCGACCGGGAGCGCGTCGAGCTGGAGCTGGCGCGCGCGATCGGCGCAACGCGGGTGGTCTGGCTGCCCCGCGGTCTGACGCGCGACTACGACGGCTTCGGCACCCGGGGGCACGTCGACATGGTGGCGACCTTCGCCGATCCGGGCACGGTCCTGCTGCACGCCCAGCCGGATGCGGGCCACCCGGACCACCTGGTGATGCCCCAGATCCGGCGAGCGCTCGAGCAGGCGACCGACGCGACGATCATCGAGTTGCCGGCCCCGTCGACGCTGTCGGACGACGGTGGACCGGTGGACTGGAACTACGTGAACCACGTCGTGGTGAACGGCGCCGTGATCGCCTGCGCGTTCGGCGACCCGGTCGCTGACGACCGTGCCAGGGGCATCCTCGCCGAGGCGTACCCGGGCCGACGGGTCCGCTCGATCGACGCGCGACAGGTGTTCGCGCGGGGTGGTGGGCTGCACTGCATCACCCAGCAGCAACCGGTGGCCTGAACCACTGCCGCGGTGTACAGCGGGTCCCGATCACCTGTACACCGCGGCCGGTCCGCCCACTGCCGACCCGTCGGTATGGTGCTCCGAACTGATCCGGGCGACGCTGCCCGGCCCCAAGAGCAGGGAAGTCACATGGCATCACCGATCGCGGTCACCGCGCCGGCAGCACCGGTGCGCGGCGGGTCGCTGAAGCGGAGCCTCGGGCTCTGGGCGATCGTCGGACTCGGCCTCGGCTACATGACCCCGACGGTCGTGTTCGACACCTTCGGCATCGTCTCCGAGCAGACCGACGGCGCGGTGCCGAGCGCGTACCTGATCGCCCTCGTCATCATGGCGCTCACCGCGATCAGCTACGGGAAGATGGTGCGCGTCTACCCCGCCGCCGGTTCGGCGTACACGTACGTCCGGGAGTCGATGCACCCGAACCTCGGCTTCATGGTGGGCTGGGCGTCACTGCTCGACTACCTGCTGCTGCCGATGGTGAACGCCCTGATCATCCGGCTCTACCTGGAGCAGGTGTTCCCGGGGCTGCCGCCGTGGGTGACCGTCGTCGTGTACACGGTGTTCGTGACGACGGTGATCTGCCTGTCGATGCGCGGCACGTCGAACCTGAACATGGTGCTGCTCATCGGTGCGGTCCTGGCGATGATCGCGTTCGTGGTCTTCACCGTCATCGAGCTCACTCACGGTGCCGGTGCGGGCACGATCGTCAGCGCCGAACCCTTCGTGCACGACGGCGTGACGATGTCTGCCCTGCTCACCGGGGCGACGGTGGTGTGCTTCTCGTTCATCGGCTTCGACGCCGTGACGATGTACACGGAAGAGGCGAAGTCGATCCGCATCATGCCGAAGGCGATCATGCTGACCGTCCTGCTCGGCGGCGCGATCTTCCTGGTCTCCGCCTACTTCGCCCAGCTCCGCTTCCCCACCAACGCACCGTTCGGCGAGTTCACCGACGACCCGCTCCCCCAGATCGGCCTGCTCGTCGGCGGTCCGGTGTTCCAGGCGGTCCTCGTGTCGGCCGGGTTCGTCGCCGCACTCGCCTCGGGTCTCGCGTCGCACGCCAGCGTCGCCCGCATGCTCATGGTGATGGGCCGGAACAACGTCCTGCCGAAGCGGGTCTTCGGCTACGTGCACCCCCGCACGCACACCCCGGTGTTCAACGTCGTCTTCGTCGGCGCGGTCACCCTGCTGGCGATGAGCTTCTCGCTCGACACGATCGCGGCCTACATCAACTTCGGCGCGCTCATCGCGTTCACCTTCGTCAACGCCACCGTGATCGTGCACTTCGCGATCCGGAACGGACGCCGTCACACGGCGGGCGACCGCTGGCGCTACATCGTGCTGCCGGGGGTCGCGATGCTCCTGACCGGGGTGCTCTGGTCGCAGCTCCATGCCGACGCCCTGATCGCAGGAGGAGTGTGGGCGGCGATCGGGTTCGTCTACCTGCTCGTCATCACCAAGGGCTTCCGGGTCGCACCGAAGGGCTTCGACGAGAACCAGCCCGTCACCGGTGTGAACAAGCAGCTGACCGACCAGGCCTGACCGCCACCACGAGAGGACGCCATGTACGCCGTCACCGACCCCACCACGGGCACGACCCTCGAGACCTACCCGACCATCACGGACGCCGAGCTGCGCGACGCCGTCGCAGCCGCCGACCGCACGCACACCGAGTGGTCACGGACGACGACGGTCGCCGACCGTGCAGCCCTGCTCCACCGGGTCGCGGACCTGTACCGGGAGCGGCACGCCGAGCTCGCCGCCACGATCGTGCGCGAGATGGCGAAGCCGATCGACCAGGCCGAGGGCGAGGTCGACTTCTGCGCCGACATCTACGACTACTACGCGGACCACGCGTCGGAGTTCCTGGCGGACCAGCCGATCACCCTGGCGGACGGGTCCGAGGGGTCGGCGTTCATCCGCAAGGCCTCGATCGGCGTCGTGCTCGGCATCATGCCGTGGAACTTCCCCGCCTACCAGATCGCCCGGTTCGCCGGCCCGAACCTGGCCATCGGCAACACCGTCCTGCTGAAGCACGCACCGCAGTGCCCGGAGTCCGCCCTGGCCATCGAGCGGATCTTCCACGACGCCGGCTTCCCGGCCGGGGCCTACAAGAACGTGTTCGCGACGAACGACCAGGTCGCCGACGTCATCGCCGACCCGCGCGTGCAGGGTGTCTCGCTCACCGGTTCGGCGCGCGCCGGTGCCGCGGTCGCCGAGATCGCCGGCCGGAACCTGACGAAGGTGGTGCTCGAACTCGGCGGCTCGGACCCCTTCATCGTGCTGTCCACCGACGACCTGGACGCCGTCGTCGAGTCCGCCGTCACCACCCGGCTCGAGGGCAACGGCCAGGTCTGCAACGCCCCGAAGCGGTTCCTGGTGGTCGACGGCCTGTACGACGAGTTCCTGGCGAAGTTCACCGCGGCGATGTCGGCGGTCGCACCGACGGATCCGAGCGTGCCCGGTGCCGAACTCGGTCCGTTGTCGTCCCCGGCCGCGGCCGACCGACTGCAGGAACAGCTCGCGTCCGCCGTCGAGCAGGGTGCGACCGTCGTCACGGGCGGCGACCGCCAGGGCAACGCCTTCCTGCCGACGATCCTGACCGACGTCACGCCGGACAACGACGCCTACCGCGAGGAGTTCTTCGGCCCCGTCGCCGCCGTGTACCGCGTCGCCGACGAGGACGCGGCGATCGCCCTGGCCAACGACACCCCGTACGGCCTCGGTTCGTACCTGTTCACAACCGACGCCGACCAGGCACTCCGGGTCGCCGACCGGATCGAGGCCGGCATGGTCTACGTGAACATCGTCGGCGCGGACAGCCCGGAGCTGCCGTTCGGTGGCGTCAAGGGCAGCGGCTTCGGCCGCGAGCTCGGCCCCCTGGGGGCCGACGAGTTCGTGAACAAGAAGCTGATCCGCATCGGCTGACCGGCGCGGAGACGCCGGCGTCTCCGCCAGACGCCGCCGAATACGACGGCGTCTCGCCGACGGGACGGCGTCCGATCAAGACGCCGGTGTGTTGCAGCCGGACCCACGACGGACGGGAGGCGCGGTGCCAGCTGGCACCGCGCCTCCCGTCCGCTCGTCGATCGCCGCTCCCACGTCGTCACCGGAAGACGCCGTCGTCACGCTTCGACGCCGCGGAACGCGCGAGACGCCGCCGGATCCGGCGGCGTCTCGCTGACGTGGAGGCGTCGAGCGAACACGCCGGCGTCTCACGCCGCCGCACCACCGCGCCTCCCGTCCGCTCGTCGGTCGCCGCTACTGCTGCGGGTCGGCGGGCTCGCCGCCGGAGTCCGTGTCGCTGTCCTGCTGCGGGTCCTCCGTCGCGTCGCCCGTGGGCGACCCGTCCGGCAGGTCCTCGGTGTACTGCTCCTGGTCCTTCGTGGGGTCGCTGGACCCGTTCGCTGCGTCACTCATGGCCCGGACGGTACGCGCGAGCGCCTGGGTACGTCAGTACCTGGACAGGTCACCCAGCCCTGACCCACCGAGGCGGTTACCGCGTCGCAGCGGTCTGCGGAACGACCGCCAGGATCTCCTCGGCGACCTCGCGACCGATGCGCACGGCACCGTCGACGTGCTGGTACCCCTGCCCGGCCAGGTCGCTCGAGGCGAACCGGATCGGACCGACCGCGGCCCGCTGGTCGGCGCCGTAGCGGACGAGCCCGCCCAGGTCGAAGCTCGCCGCGTAGGCGCCGCGCGTCCACTCCTCGGTGCCCCAGTCGCTCTCGTAGTAGACGACCGGCGACAGGGCCTCGTCGCCGTAGTAGTGCGCCAGCGAGGCGAGCACCCGGGCCCGGCGTTCCTCGGTCGACAGCGCGAACAGGTCGTCGGCGTGCTGGTCGGAGACGAACCCGACCAGGGTCCCCTGCTCGGAACCGTGCGAGGTGTTGTCGTACGCCTCGTGCACGACCTCGTACGGGCTGAACGCGGTGCCGGACAGGCCCGCCGCACGCCAGAAGGGGCGGTCGTAGACGGCGTGCACCTTGATCACGAAGCCCATCGACAGGTGCTGGTGCAGCTGGTGCTGGCGTCGGGGCAGCGGCGGCTCGTACGAGATCCGCGAGTACAGGGGCGGCGGGACCGCGACGAGGGCCTGTCGGGCGTGCACCTCGATCCCACCGTCGGCGAGCGCGACGACCCCGTCGTCGCTCCAGCCCAGCGTCCGGACCGGGGCGTTCAGGTGCACGTCGTCGCCGAGGCGCTCGGCGAGCCGCTCGGACACCTGCTGCATGCCGCCGACGACCCGCTTGTCCAGGATGAAGTCGGCGTCGACCAGGTTGGTGAAGCTGCCGGCGGACGCCGCCATCAGCAGGGCCTGCAGCGCCGAGAACGCGTGCGCGGGCTTCGTGAGCATGGCGCCGGCGATGAACAGCTCGACGTTGTCGGTCGCGACCCGGTCGGGGCTCAGGTCGTGCAGCCAGGCGCGGAACGAGACCTCGTCGAGGGCGGCCGCGTCCGGCGTCTCCCAGGGGCGCGCCGGGTCGACCTCCGCGACGTACTCGTCGACGACGGCGACGAGCCGTTCGATCTCGTTCGCCGTGGCCTCGGGCAGGGGGAAGATGTCGCCGGTGTACTCGGTCCGGGTGCCGTCGGCGTCGATGTAGACGCTGGAGCCCTCGCGGTACCGGTCGTACGTCTGCAGCCCGAGCTCGTCGAGGGTCTCGAGCAGTGCGGTCTGGTCGGGCGAGACCCACTGCCCGCCGATCTCCAGGGTCACCCCGTCGATGTCGTTCGTCCAGGTGCGGCCCCCCACGCGGTCGCGGGCCTCGAGCACGGCGACCCGCAGGCCGGCGGCGCGCAGGCGGGTCGCGGCGGTGAGACCGGCGACACCGGCTCCGATGACGACGACGTCCTTCTCGATCATCGAGCTGCTCCTTGTGCGGTCGTGGTGCTGTCGGTGTGCCGGAACGGGTCCGGGGTGAGCGTGTACATGGTCTCGAGGTACTCGGCGATGCCCTCGCCGCCGCCCTCGCGACCGAGGCCGGACTGCTTCACGCCGCCGAACGGTGCCGAGGCGTTCGACACGACCCCGGTGTTCAGCCCCAGCATGCCGGTCTCGAGCCGCTCCATCAGGCGCTGCCCCCGTGCCGGGTCCTCGGTGAACGCGTAGCCGACCAGACCGTACTCGGTGTCGTTCGCGGCGGCCACGGCCTCGTCCTCGGAGCGGAACGTGCGGATCGCGAGCACCGGCCCGAAGATCTCGTCGTCGAGGATCGCGCTGCCGGGCTGCACGTCGGTCAGGACGGTCGGCGCGTAGAAGGTGCCGGGCCCGTCGACCGGATGCCCGCCGGTCCGGACCGTCGCCCCGCGCTCGACAGCGTCGGTGACCAGGCGGTGGGCCTTGTCCACGGCGCGGGCGTCGATGAGCGGCCCGATGGCGACGCCGTCCTCGGTCCCCCGGCCGACCCGCATCGCGGCGACCCGTTCGGTGACCCGGCGCGTGAACTCGTCGGCGACGTCCTCGTGCACCAGGAACCGGTTCGCGGCGGTGCAGGCCTGGCCGGTGTTCCGGAACTTCGCGGCGAGTGCGCCCTCCACCGCCAGGTCGAGGTCGGCGTCGGCGAACACCAGGAACGGGGCGTTGCCTCCGAGCTCCATGCTCGTCCGGAGCACGTTCTGCGCCGCCTGGCCGAGCAGCGTCCGTCCGACCGGCGTCGAACCGGTGAACGACAGCTTCCGCAGGCGGGGGTCGGCGATCACGGGCGCGGAGACGTCGGCGGCGTGCGTGGTCGGGACGACGTTGACGACGCCGGCGGGCACGCCGGCCTCGACGAGCAGGTCGGCGAACAGCAGGGTGGTCAGCGGCGTCAGTTCGGCCGGCTTCACGACGACGGTGCAGCCGGCGGCGAGCGCCGGAGCGATCTTGCGGGTCGCCATCGCCAATGGGAAGTTCCACGGCGTGATCAGGAACGCGGGCCCGACGGGCTTGTGCGAGACGGTGGCGCGGCCGGTCCCCTCGGGGTTGGTGCCGTACGAACCACCGATGCGGACCGCTTCCTCCGAGAACCAGCGGAGGAACTCGCCGCCGTACGTGACCTCGCCGCGGGCCTCGGCCAGGGGCTTGCCCATCTCCAGCGTCATCAGGAGCGCGAACTCCTCGCGTCGCTCCTGCAGCAGGTCGAACGCGCGGCGCAGCACCTCGGCGCGCTGCCGCGGGGGCGTGGTCGCCCAGCCGTGCCGTGCGGCGACGGCGGCGTCGAGCGCCTTCCGGCCGTCCTCGGGTGAGGCGTCGGCGATGTGCAGGAGTGTTTCGCCGGTCGCAGGGTCGACGACGGCGAAGGTCGCGTCGTCGGCCGCCGGCTGCCAGACACCGTCGACCAGGAGGCCCGTGGGGACGCGGTCGAGCACCGCCTGTCCGGCGGCTGGTCCGGTGGCGTCGGGGACGCTGGGCCAGGCTGTCGTGGGGATGGTCGCGCTCACGACGCGGCCAGCCCGTCGAGGACGACGGTCAGGCCGTCGCGGAGCAGGTCGTCGTCGATCGACAGCGGCGGCAGGAAGCGCACGACGTTGCCGTACGTGCCGGCCGTGAGGGCGATGACGCCGTGCTCGAACGCGTACCGCACCACCCGTCCCGTGAGCCCGGGGTCGGGATCGCCGGTGGCGGGGTCGACGAGCTCCATCGCGACCATGGCACCGCGGCCGCGGACGTCGCCGATGCGGGGGTCGTCTGCCTGGGCGCTGCGCAGGGCGTCGAGCAGGACCGTGCCGATCGCCCCGGCGCGCTCGACGAGTCCGTCGTGCTCGAAGGCGTCGATGGCCGCGAGTGCTGCGGCGCAGGCGATCGGGTTGCCGCCGTACGTCCCGCCGAGGCCGCCGACGTGGGCGGAGTCCATGATCGCCGCACGCCCGGTCACGCCGGACAGCGGGAGTCCGCCGGCCATGCCCTTCGCGGTCGTGACGACGTCGGGCACGATCCCCTCGTGCTCGCTGGCGAACATCGCGCCGGTGCGGGCGAACCCGGTCTGCACCTCGTCGGCGATGAACACGACGCCGTTGGCGGTGGCCCACTCGGACAGGGCGGTGAGGAACCCCGGTGCCGGGACGACGAAGCCGCCCTCGCCCTGGATCGGTTCGATCAGGACCGCGGCGGTGTTCTCGGCGCCGACCTGCTTCTCGATCTGGCTGATCGCACGCTTCGCCGCTTCGGGCCCCGACAGCCCGTCGTGGAACGGGTACGACATCGGGACGCGGTAGACCTCGGGTGCGAACGGCCCGAAGCCGTTCTTGTAGGGCTGGTTCTTCGCGGTCAGCGCCATCGTCAGGTTCGTGCGGCCGTGGTACGCGTGGTCGAAGACGACGACGGCCTGCCGACCGGTGTGCTTCCGGGCGATCTTGACGGCGTTCTCGACGGCCTCGGCCCCGGAGTTGAACAGCGCCGTCCGCTTCTCGTGGTCGCCGGGGGTCAGCCGGTTGAGCGCCTCGGCGACGGCGACGTACCCGTCGTAGGCGGCGATGGTGAAGCACGTGTGCGTGAAGGCCGCGACCTGCTCGGTGACGGCGGCGACCACGCCGGGGTGGGCGTTGCCGACCGACGTCACGGCGATCCCGGACCCGAGGTCGACGAACGAGTTGCCGTCGGCGTCGACCACCACGCCGCCACCGGCCGCGACGACCGCGATGGGCACGGCGACGCCGACCCCGGCCGCGACGGCGCCGGCCTTCCGGGCGAGCAGCTCCTGCGATCGCGGACCCGGGACGGCGGTGACGAGCCGTCGTTCCTGGGGCAGCGACGGGCCGCCGGTGGTCGCTCGGGTCGCGGACGCTGCGGTGGAGGACATGCCGCGATGGTAGGAGCCACCACCGCACACTCGTACTGTCCACGGCGTACATCGACCCCCAGGCGGATCGACCCGGTGGATAGGGTGACGGCATGCCCGCAACGCTGCGCTCCCTGCTGCACCGGCGTGAACTCCACCTGCGCCCACTCACGGACGCGGACGAACACGCCCTCGATGCCCCGCTGTCCTGGCTGCACAGCTCGGACCTCGAGGACCCGACCCCGTTCCTCGCCGAGGGTCAGGGGCTGCTCACGACCGGCACGCAGTTCGGTGCCGAGGCCGACGTCCGCGACGACGTCGCCGAGGCCTACGTCCGCCGGCTCGTGGACCGCGGTGTCGTGGCGCTCGGGTTCGGCACCGAGGTCGTCCGCGCCGGCACCCCCGACGCCCTGGTCACCGCCTGCAGTCGGCACGGACTGCCGCTGTTCGAGGTGCCCTACGAGACGTCCTTCATCGCGGTCGCGCAGGCCAATGCCGAAGCGGTCGCGCGGGACGCCAACGCGCGCGGCGCCTGGGCCCTCGCCGCGCAGCGCGCCATCTCGCTCGCCGCGATGCGACCGGACGGACTCGGCGCGACCATCGCCGAGCTCTCCCGCCAGCTCGACGGGTGGGTCGGCCTGTTCGACGTCTCCGGTCGGCTCGACCGCGGACACCCCGCCGACGGGCTGCCCGCTGCCGACCTCGAGCTCCTGCGGACCGAGGCGCTGCGGCTGCTGCGCTCCGGGCAGCGGGCGAGCCTGCCGGTCGCCACGGACCGGGGCGTCGGGTACACCCTGCAGACGCTCGGCAGCGGCGGGCACCTGAGCGGCGTGCTCGCGATCGCGAACGGCGGAGCCCTCGACCGGGCCGGACGCGAGGTCGTCACGGCCGTGATCGCCCTGGCCGGCCTCGCCCTGCAGCAGAACCGGGAGCTCGCCCGTGCCCGGGGGCTCCTGCGGACCGGACTCCTCACGATGCTGTCCGTCGGCGAACCCGAGGTGGTGCAGGCGACGTCACGCGAGGTGTGGGGGCCGCTGCCCGCCGAACCCGTCCGGATCGCGGCCGTCGACGTCCCCGACCACGACCTCGACACCGTGGTGGACCTGCTCGAACTGTGGGTGCAGGACCGTCCGGGGCACCTGTTCTTCGCGGTCGACGACGCCGTGTTCCTCTGCGTGAACGCGGACGACACCGGGATCGTCGCCGAACTCGTCGACCGCTTCGACCTGCGCGCCGGCCTGTCCGACGGCGCCGCGTACCGGTCCTTCGGGCGCGCCCGCACCGAGGCCGTGCAGGCACTCGACCGACGTCGTGAAGGACGCCCGGGCACCACCGAGTTCGGCGACCTCGCACGAGAGGGGGTGCTCGCCCACCTCGCCCACGTCGACGTGGACGCCGGTGCCGTCGCCCGCGCGTTCCTCGCCCCGCTGCTCGACCACGACCGCACGGCCGGCACCGAGCTCACGGGCACCGTCCGGACCTGGCTGCAGGAGAACTGCGAGTACGACCGCGCCGCACGCGTCCTCGGCATCCACCGGCACACCGCCCGCGCCCGGGTCGAGCACGCGGGTCGGCTCCTCGACCGTGACCTCTCCGTCTTCTCGACCCGGGCCGATCTCTGGGCAGCCTTCGTGGTCGAGGGCGCGTGACGCGCGGATACGGTGGGACGATGCCGTCGACACCGGCCCGCCGGCGCCTGAGCCCGGCCGAACGCGGATCCCAGATCACGGTGGCCGCCGTCGAACTGGCGCGTGCCGAGGGCCTCGCGGCGGTGACGCTCCGCGGGGTCGCCGCCGTGATCGGGGTCGCGCCCTCGCTCGTCGCCCACTACCGCCCGAGCATGGAGGACCTGGTCGGCGAGACGTTCCGCACCGTCGCGGACGCCGAGGTCGCCGAGGTCCGCGCGATCGTCGCCGCTGCGCCCGACCCCGTCTCCGGCCTCCGCACCCTGCTCGGTTGCATCGCCGATCCCGCCCGCGACGACGTCGCCACCCTGTGGGCGGACGCGTGGAGCATCGGCCGCACGAACGCGGCACTGGCGACCGCGGCACGGGACGTCATGGACGACTGGCAGATCCTCGCCACCACGGTCGTCGCCGACGGGGTGCGCGCGGGTGTGCTGCACACCGACGACCCGGACGGCGTCGGACGCCTGCTCTTCGCGCTCGTCGACGCCACCAACGGGTACGCCCTGGTCGACTACCTCGACCGCCCGACCCGCGAGGGCCTGGTCCGCACGACGATCGCACGAGCGGTGGGCCTGGACGGGTCAGCCCTGTCGGGGTGACACCCGCCGCAGTGCCACTGACCGCATTGCCACCCACTGCAGCAGCATGATCGTCTTGCCGTCGGCGATCCGACCGTCCGCCACCATCGCGAGCGCCTCGTCGAGCTGCACCTCGAGCACCTCGATGTCCTCGCCCTCGTCCTCCACGCCGCCACCGGCCTCGACCCGGTCGGCCGGGGTGTACGCGCCGAGGTAGAAGTGCACCCGCTCGGTGACCGAACCGGGGCTCATGAACACGTCGCCCAGGTGCTCGAGCGCACCGAGCCGGATGCCGAGCTCCTCGACCGCTTCACGCCGCACCGCGGTCTCGGGGTCGTCCTCGTCGAGCAGTCCCGCCGCGGCCTCGATCAGCATGCCGTCCGGGTGTCCGTTCACGTACGCCGGCCACCGGAACTGCCGCGTGAGCAGGACGGTGCCGCGCTCGGCGTCGTACGGCAGCACCGTCGCGCCGTTCCCGCGGTCGTAGGTCTCGCGCTGCTGCCGGTCCCACCGACCGTCACGGCGCCGGACGTCGAGGGTCGTGCGGCGGAGCACGTGCCACCCGTTCGACACCACCTCGACGTCCCGCACGACGACGTCCGGGTTGCGGTCCAGGGCACGGCCCACGGCGTCGAGGCCCGTCCGACCACGGTCGTCGGGGACGTCCACTCCGGGACGCTGGACGGTGGTGCGTTCGTCGGTCACCCGGTCACCGTAGCGGGGCACCTCGGCAGGTCTCCGTCCGCTCGGTACGCTCGACGTGCCGCACCAGGGAGCGGCAGAGGGCGGTGCAGCATGACCAGGACGTTCATCCTCCGACGACCGGACCGACCGCAGGTGGTCACCGTGTCCTTCGTGCTGTGGTTGGTGTGGGTGGCAGCCTGCGTCGCCGCCACGGTGCTCCAGTTCTTCGCGACGGACGCGGCGGTCGGCCAGGCGCCGGTCCTCGCCGGGATCGTCGCCCTGGTGCTCTGGGCCCTGGTGACGTGGGCGGTGTTCCGGATGGCCGCGGGCTCCCGCGTCGCGCGCATCGTGCTCGTCGTCGTCGCGGCCTTCCGCGCGCTCCTGAGCGTCACCGGCGGCGAACTCGCGGTCCTGACGATCGCGCTGTCGGTCGTCGCCGCGGTCCTGCTCTTCCTGCCCAGCGCGCGCCCGTTCTTCGCCCCGCAGCAGGCCCGGCGAGCCGACCACGGGTTCGACGGAACCGGCGTGTCGGGGCCGAGCCGTGCCTCCAGGCCGGATGCCGACCACACGACGGACGCCGACCGGGGCTGAGGCCGGACGCGTCGACGGCCGTCCCCGGCCCGCGCCGAGAAACAGGAAAGGCCCCGGATTCCTCCGGGGCCTTTCCTGTTTTCGCCTGGTGCGCGAGGGGGGACTTGAACCCCCACGCCGTTTCCAGCACACGGACCTGAACCGTGCGCGTCTACCAATTCCGCCACTCGCGCCAGCCCCGAAACACTACCACGCACAGACGGGTGTCAACGCCAACCACTACCATGCAGTGGTTGACGACCGACGACACGGGAGACGCATGGGCCTGCTGGACAACTTCGAGCGAGGGTTGGAACGCGCCGTCAACGGCGCGTTCGCGAAGACCTTCCGCTCCGGGGTGCAGCCCGTCGAGATCTCGAGCGCCCTGCGGCGCGAGCTCGACACGAAGGCCGCGGTGGTCTCCCGTGAACGCATCCTCGTGCCGAACGAGTTCACCGTGCGCCTGGCACCGCCCGACTGCACGCGCATGAACGACGTCGGTCGCCCGCTCATCGACGAACTGACCCAGATGGTGCACCAACACGCCGTCGCGCAGAACTACTCGTTCTCCGGCCCGGTCACCATCCGGCTCCAGCAGGACGGCACGCTCTCGACGGGCATCCTGCAGGTCGACTCCACCACCGTGCAGCGCGACGTGGCCTGGATCCCGGTGCTCGACATCGGCTCGCAGCGACACCGACTGCACCGCGGGCGCACGGTGATCGGGCGAGGCAGCGACGCGGACATCACCATCGCGGACACCGGGACGAGCCGGAAGCACGTCGAGGTGCTGTGGGACGGCAAGCACGCCCAGGCCACCGATCTCGGCTCCACGAACGGTTCGAAACTGAACGGTCAGCACTTCCAGCAGGCGATCGTTGAGCCGGACTCCACCATCGAGATCGGTCGTACCCGTATGGTGTTCCGGGTGATCCCGGAGAACGACGGAGGTGCTCGATGACCACAGGCCTGACCCTGCTCGTCCTGCGCTTCGCGTTCCTCGCGGTGCTCTGGCTGTTCGTCTTCGTGATCGTGTTCGCCCTGCGCAGCGATCTCTTCGGCCAGCGCGTCCGCACGATCCCGACCGATCCCAAGTCGGCGCCGTCCGGGCCCAGCACCCCCACCGTCCCCGCTGCAGCGGCCCCCGGGCCCGCCTCGAGCGGTGCCTTCACCGACGTGATCGGTCAACCGGGTGGTGGGCAGCGGCCCGCCTCGCCGGCCGCGGCCCGACTCGTCATCACCGAGGGTGCGCGCGAGGGCATGGAGATGCCGCTGGGTGGCGGCCCCATCACGATCGGGCGTTCGAGCGAGTCGAACGTCGTGATCCGTGACGACTACACCTCGACCAACCACGCCCGCCTCGACCTCCGCGCCGACGGCTGGCTCCTCACCGACCTCGAGTCCACGAACGGCACCTTCGTCAACGGTCAGAAGGTGAGCGCTCCCGTCCTCGTGGCAGAGGGCACGCCCATCACGATCGGGACGACGACGTTCGAGCTGCGGCGGTAACCCGGCATGACCGCTCGCACGCTGAGCGCCGCTGTGTCCCACGTGGGGCGCATCCGCGCGAACAACCAGGACTCCGGCTACGCCGGGGCGCACCTGTTCGCGGTGGCGGACGGCATGGGCGGCCACGCCGGCGGTGACGTCGCCTCGGCGATCGCGATCCGACGCATCCGCGAGGTCGACCGCGAGTTCCCGTCGGCGCACGACGCCGAGTTCGCGCTGCAGTCGGCGCTCATCGCGGCGAACCAGCTGATCACCGAGACCGTGTTCGAGCACCAGGAGCTCACCGGCATGGGCACCACGGTGTCCGCGATGATCCGCGTCGGCGAGCAGATCGCGATCGCGCACATCGGCGACTCCCGCATCTACCGTCACCGCGACGGCGAGCTGCAGCAGATCACGTCCGACCACACCTTCGTCCAGCGGCTCGTCGACAGCGGACGGATCACGCCGGAGGAAGCCGCGGTCCACCCGCGTCGCTCCGTGCTGATGCGCGTGCTCGGCGACGTCGACGCCGCACCCGAGGTCGACACGGCGATCATGGACATCCAGCCGGGCGACCGCTGGCTGCTCTGCTCCGACGGCCTGTCCTCGTACCTGGCCGAAGAGCGCATCCGTCACGCCCTGGCGTCGAACATGGACGCCAACCAGGTCACGCAGCGCCTGGTGAAGGAGACGCTCGACCACGGCGCCCCCGACAACGTCACCGTCGTGGTGATGGACGTCACGGACACCGAACCCGAGGACGACGACGACGCGGCCACCACGGTCGGCTCCGCCGCGGCACCGCTCACCTTCGAGGCGTCGACCGGCCGCAAGCCGATCCGCCTCCCCACGATCCTGCTGCACCCGCTCAAGGTCACCACCGCCCCCGAGGACTCGCACTTCGAGCCCGAGTCCGACCAGTTCTTCGCCGAGCTCATCGCCGAGGACCGCCGACGCCGCATCCGCCGTCGGGTGTCCTGGACCGTCGCGCTCGTGGTCGCGGTCGCGGTGCTCGTCGGCGCGGTGTTCGTCGGCTGGCGGATCACGCAGGACCACTACTACGTCGGCACCGACCGGGGCACCGTCGCGATCTACAAGGGCGTGCAGCAGTCGATCGGGCCGTTGGCGCTGTCGGACGTGTACGAGGACAGCGACATCACGGTCTCGTCGCTGCCGGACTACACCCGCGAGAACGTCCGCTCCACGATCAACGCGCAGTCGCTCTCCGACGCACGGGACATCGTCGAGCGCCTGCGCAAGGCCGCCGCGACCGGCGAGGACCAGGCCGGCACCGGTGGGGACGGCGACGCCAGCTCGTCCCCGTCGCCCTCGCCGACCCGTTCGCCGTCGCCGAGCCCCACGCGGAGCCCGCGATGAGCAACGCCACGGCCGCCCAGTCCTTCACCCAGGCGATCACGATCAAGCTCCGGGAGCCCGCCCGCGCGCGGAACCTCGAGCTCTTCCTGCTCGTCATCGCGTGCGGCATCTGCGCGGGTGCGATGGTGCTCGTGCAGCTCGGCACCAAGGGCCGGCTGTTCGACCAGTCGGTGCTCTGGGTCGGCGGCGGCATCCTCGGCCTCGCGCTGGTCATGCACGTGGTGCTGCGGGTCGTCGCCAAGAACGCCGACCCGTTCATCCTGCCGATCGCGCTCGTCCTGAACGGCATCGGCATCGCCGAGATCTACCGCATCGACGTCCACAACGGCCTGTCCGGCTGGGACGCGATCGGCGTGAAGCAGATCGTCTGGACGATGCTCGCGATGGTCCTGGCGATCATCACGCTCGTCGCCGTCCGCAACCACCGGTTCCTGCAGCGGTACCGGTACATCTTCATGGCGCTGACGATCGTCCTGCTGCTCCTGCCGATGCTGCCGGGCATCGGCACGAACATCGGTGGCGCGCGGGTCTGGATCAAGATCGGCCCGTTCTCGTTCCAGCCCGGTGAGCTCGCGAAGATCACCATGGCGCTGTTCTTCGCCGGGTACCTCGTCACCGCCCGCGACTCGCTGTCGATCGTCGGCAAGAAGTTCCTCGGCATGACGTTCCCGCGTGCCCGTGACCTCGGCCCGATCCTGGTCATGTGGGGCGCCGCGATGGCCGTCCTCGTGTTCCAGCGCGACCTCGGCACCGCCCTGCTCTACTTCGGCCTGTTCCTCGTGATGATCTACGTGGCCACGGCACGCATCAGCTGGGTCGCGATCGGTCTCACGCTGTTCATCGGTGGAGCCCTCGTCGCACAGAGCGTCCTGGAGTACGTCCGCGGTCGCTTCGAACAGTGGCTCGACCCGTTCAACCAAGAGGTCTTCAGCCGCGACACCCAGGCGAGCTACCAGCTCGTGCAGGGCCTGTTCGGCTTCGCGAACGGCGGCATCACCGGCACCGGGCTCGGACAGGGCCGGCCGTACATCACGCCGGTCGCCAACGCCGACTACATCGTCGCGTCGCTCGGTGAAGAGCTCGGCCTGATCGGCGTCTTCGCGATCCTCGCCCTCTTCATCGTGTTCGCCTCGCGTGGCATCCGCGTCGGGTTCATGGCGCAGGACGACTTCGGCAAGCTGCTCGGTGTCGGCTTCGGCTTCATCATCGCCCTGCAGGTGTTCGTCGTCGTCGGTGGCATCACCCGGATCATCCCGGTGACCGGTCTGACCACGCCGTTCATGGCCGCCGGTGGTTCCTCGCTCATCGCCAACTGGATCATCGCCGCGATGCTGCTGCGACTCACCGATTCCATCCCAGCCGAACAACGCGTCCAGCAGGGCGCGATCCCCGCCGCGAGCGGGCGGTCTGCGCGCGCGACCAGGAAGGAGCGTCGTCGATGAACCGACAGCTCCGCGGTGTCTCGACCGTCATCGTGCTCATGTTCGTCGCACTCTTCGTGTCGACGACGTCGATCCAGTTCTTCGCGGCCGACTCGTTGCGCGCCGACTCCCGGAACTCCCGAACCATCTTGGACAGTTACTCCACCAAGCGTGGCGCGATCCTCGTCGATGGCAGCCCGATCGCCGAGTCGACCCCGGTGGACGACCAGTACCAGTACCAGCGCAAGTACACGAACGGCGACCTGTACTCCGCGGTCACCGGGTACTTCACGATCGGGCAGGGCAACACCGGCATCGAGAGCGCGGAGAACACCGTGCTCTCGGGCAACTCGGACGCCTCGTTCTTCCAGAACCTCAACTCGATCCTCACCGGCCAGGACGTCCAGGGCGACAACGTCAACCTGACCATCGACCCGGACGTGCAGCAGGCCGCGTACGACGCGCTCGGCACCAACAGCGGCGCCGTCGTCGCGATCCAGCCGAAGACCGGCAAGATCCTCGCGATGGTGTCGAAGCCGAGCTACGACCCGAACTCGCTCACCTCGCACGACACGGCCGAGGTCAAGCGGCAGTACGACGCGCTGCTCGGAGCCGACACCGCCCCGCTGCAGAACCGTGCCATCGGCGGCGACCTGTACACCCCCGGATCGGTGTTCAAGCTCGTGGTGGCCTCGGCGGCACTCGAGGGCGGCAAGTACAACCTCGACTCCACGTTCCCGAACCCGTCGCGACTGCAGCTGCCCGGCACGAGCTCGTACATCAACAACGCCGAGGGCGGCACGTGCGGCGGCGGCGACAAGGTCAAGCTCCGCACGGCCATCCAGTACTCGTGCAACATCCCCTTCGCCGAACTCGGCCAGAAGCTCGGGTACGACGCGATCAAGAGCATGGCCGACAAGTACGGCTTCGGCGACGCGATCGAGATCCCGATGGCGGCGACCGCCAGCCAGTACCCCGACGTCGACTCGACGGCCCAGCTCATGCTGAGCGCCTTCGGCCAGGCGAGCGTCCGGGTCTCCCCGCTGCAGATGGCGATGGTGTCGGCCGGCATCGCGAACGGCGGCAAGGTCATGCAGCCCTCACTCGTCGACTCGATCACCACGAGCGACCTGAAGACGGTCGAGTCCTTCTCCCCGAAGCAGTACAGTGATCCGCTGTCGTCCTCCGAGTCCGCTGACCTCACCGAGGCCATGCAGAGCGTCGTGAGCGCGGGGACCGGTACCAATGCCAAGATCGACGGTGTCGACGTCGCCGGCAAGACCGGCACGGCCGAAGGTGGCACCGGCGATCCCTACACGCTCTGGTTCACGGGGTTCGCCCCCGCCAAGGACCCGGAGGTGGCCGTCGCGGTCGTCGTCGGCAACGGCGGCGGGCTCGGGCAGTCCGGAGTCGGCAACACGGTCGCGGCCCCGGTCGCGAAGAAAGTCATGGAGGCGGTGCTGAACAAATGAGACCCACCAGCGGACTCACCTTCGGTGGGCGGTACCAGCTCTCCTCCCGGGTCGCCATCGGCGGCATGGGCGAGGTGTGGCAGGCGACCGACCTCGTCATCGGCCGAACCGTCGCACTCAAGATCCTCAAGGACGAGTACCTCGGTGACCCCGGCTTCCTCGAGCGCTTCCGCGCCGAGGCCCGGCACGCTGCCCTCGTCAACCACGAGGGCATCGCCAACGTCTTCGACTACGGCGAGGAGGACGGCAGCGCCTACCTCGTGATGGAGCTCGTCCCCGGCGAAGCCCTGTCGACCATGATCGAGCGCGAGCACACGCTCCCGGTCGACAAGGTGCTCGACATCGTCGCGCAGACCGCGAACGCCCTGCAGGCCGCACACGCGGTCGGCCTGGTGCACCGCGACATCAAGCCCGGCAACCTGCTCATCACGCCCGACGGCCGCGTCAAGATCACCGACTTCGGCATCGCCCGCATCGCCGACCAGGTCCCGCTCACCGCGACCGGTCAGGTGATGGGCACGGTGCAGTACCTGTCGCCCGAGCAGGCGAGCGGCCACCCCGCCTCGCCGTCGACCGACATCTACTCGCTCGGCATCGTCGCGTACGAGGCCCTGGCGGGTCGTCGTCCGTTCACCGGTGAGTCGCAGGTCGCGATCGCGATGGCGCACATCAACGAGCAGCCGCCGCCGCTGCCCGGGGACATCCCCGAGCCCGTCTCGGCCCTGGTCATCTCGTGCATCGCGAAGAAGCCGGCCGACCGTCCCGCGACGGCCGCGAACCTCGCACGCGCCGCACAGGCGCTCCGTCGTGGTGACGTCGCCGCAGCCACCGTGGCCGTCCCCGCGATCGCGCAGAACGGCACCGTCGCGTTCAACCCGCCCCAGGGCCAGGGGAACGACGCCGCGACCGCACTCCTCGGTACCCAGGCCGGAGCGATGGCCGGCGGACCGGGCACCCCCCGCTCGCCCGTCTCCGACGAGCCCGAGGAACCGAAGAAGAAGCGCGCCTGGATCTGGTGGGTCGTCGGCATCATCGTCGTGCTCGCCATCGCCGCCGGCGCCGCGTACGCCCTGAACGCGAACAACGCCCCGGAACCCGAGCCCACGAAGTCCTCGAGCACGCCGAAGGCGACCCGCACGCCCACGCAGACCCCGTCCCCCGAACCGACCGAGACCCGCGTCACGGTCTCGGCGGCGGACTACCAGGGGCAGAACGCCGAGCAGGTCGCGAACCAGCTCCGCGCCCGGGGCCTGCAGGCCGAGGTCGTCGCCGGGTCGAACGCCACGTCGTCCGACCAGGTCGGGACCGTCGAGTCGCTCAGCCCCGAGGGCAGCCTGGCCCCCGGCACCCTCGTCACCGTCAAGGCGTTCGGCGACGTGCTGACCGCAGCGGCGCCCGAGCGTGCCACCGGCGGGACCGTCAGCGAGTCCGGTCGTGTGACCTTCAGCTGGCCCGCGTACACGAGCTGCCCCGCCGGGTACTCGGACGTCAGCTACACGTACACGATCGACAACGGCACCGTCCCCTCGAACGGCAGCAGCTCCGGCTCCACCTCCGGTACTGCGGTGACCGTCGCCGGCGCCCAGTACGGCAAGGTGACCCTGTCGTACAAGGTGACCTGCAAGTCGCCGCAGTCCGATTCCTCGGTGGTCTCCGCGTCCTCGCCGGGCGCGCAGGTCGAGTGGACCGAGCCCACGGACCAGGAGACGACCAACCCGGACGACGGGATCAACCCGACCGAGACCCCGCAAGACGACCTGTGAACGACCCCCGGACGGGGACTGTCGACACCGTTCGGTAACGGTTCGGTCGACCCCTCCCTGACCAGCGTCTCACCAGGTGGTGCTGCCGTACACTAGCCCGGACGAACAGACGGAGGAGTACGTGCCAGAAGGTGTGACCGCGGGGATCACGCTCCTCGCCAATCGCTACGAGATCGGTGACGTCATCGGTCGGGGCGGCATGGCGACCGTGCACCTCGGCAACGACACCCGCCTCGGCCGCAAGGTCGCGGTGAAGCTCCTCAAGCCGAGCCTCGCCAACGACCCGGCATTCCGCACGCGGTTCCGGCAGGAAGCCCAGGCGGCTGCACGCATGGCGCACCCCACCGTCGTCCGCGTGTACGACGCCGGCGAAGAGACGGTTTCCGAGCCGTCGGGCGCCGAGGTGCAGGTCCCCTTCATCGTCATGGAGTACGTCGAGGGCCGTCCGCTCTCCGACATCATCGCCGAGGGCGCCGTCGCCCCGGACGAAGCCGTGCGCATCACCGAGGGCATCCTCACCGCGCTCGAGTACTCGCACCGTGCGGGCGTGGTCCACCGCGACATCAAGCCCGCCAACGTCATGGTCACCCACACCGGCCAGGTCAAGGTCATGGACTTCGGCATCGCCCGGGCCATCACCGACACCTCGGCGACGGTCGCGCAGACCACGTCGATCCTCGGAACCGCCTCGTACTTCTCACCGGAGCAGGCCCGCGGCGAGACCGTCGACGCCCGCACCGACCTCTACTCCACCGGCGTCGTGCTCTTCGAGCTCCTCACCGGTCGCGCTCCGTTCCTCGGGGACACCCCGGTGGCGGTCGCGTACCAGCACGTCAGCGAGCAGCCGGTCGCACCGTCGACGATCTCGCCCGACGTGTCACCGGCCCTCGACGCCGTGACCCTCCACGCCCTGGTCAAGGACCGCACGCGCCGGTTCCAGAACGCGGCCGAGTTCCGCTCGGACCTGCAGCAGGCCGCAGCCGGCCGGGTGCCCGCGTCGACGAAGAAGCAGCAGCAGAACGCGGCGAACGACGCCTCGACCGTGCTCTTCGGCGTCGACCCCCGCACGACGACCAACGCCGCATCGGCGTTCCGCGAACTCGACGACGACACCGCCGAGCACCGACCGCAGCGCACGCAGAACCGTCCCCCGGTCGCGTGGATCTGGGTCGGCATCCTGCTCACCGTCGCGGTCATCGTCGCCGTGGTGTTCTTCGTCGCCAACCTGCAGCCGGGCAAGCCGCCGGTGTCGTCCTCGGTCAGCGTGCCCAACGTGGCGGGGTCGACCTACAGCGCCGCGGCCAGCGCCCTCGACAAGAAGGACCTCAAGCCCGTCAAGGTCGAGGAGAACTCCGACAGCGTCGACAAGGGCACGGTCATCCGGACGGACCCGGGCTCCGGCGTGAACGTCGGGCGCAACCAGAACGTCAACGTCGTGGTCTCCCTCGGGCCTGAACGCGTCCCCGTGCCCGAGCTCAACGGGCAGTCGCAAGCGGCTGCGCAACAGTCCCTCGACGACGCCGGATTCCGTCTCGGCGCGATCTCGAGCGACTACTCGGCCGACGTCCCCGAGGGCACCGTACTGAGCTCCGACCCCGAGTCGGGTTCCCTGCACACCAAGGGCATCGTGATCAACCTCACGATCTCCAACGGCAAGGTGCAGCTGCCCGACGTCACGCAGCAGCAGTACTCGGCGGCGAAGGCCACCGTCGAGCAGCTCGGGCTCACCGTGAACCCGGCGCCGTCCTACTCGTGCACCGGCGGACTCGTCACCCAGCAGGACACCCCTGCCGGAGACGTCGCCCAGGGCAGCGCTGTCACGCTCACCTACTGCGCGCGAGCTGCGGCGCCGCCGAAGGCACCGTCGTCCAACAACGACAACAACGACAGCGGCGGCAGCAACGGGAACAACGATCGCGGTGACGACCAGGGTGACGACGGCCGCTGAGCCGACCGTCTCCTGACGCGACCGTCCTGACCGGACGGGTGACGGGCCTCCCGTCCGTCCTCCGTGCCCACAGGCACGTCCGCTCGTCGCCTCCGCTCCTGACGGCCTGGAGGCACGGCGCCCGCCCGCAACCGGCCGCACGTCACGCAGATGGTCCGATCCAGTGCCCGCGAGACGCCGTCGTGTCAGCAAGACGCCCCCGAACGGACGAGACGCCGCCGGATCCGGCGGCGTCTCGATGACACGACGGCGTCTGCCGCCACGGAACGTTCGTCAGGCGCGGTGCGTCGCGATGAGCGGCCCGAGGTCGGCGGCGCGCTCAGCTGCGCCGGACAGCCCGGTGGTCTCGAGCCAGTTGCCCACCATGCGGTACCCGCCCTCGGTCAGGACCGACTCGGGGTGGAACTGCACGCCGAACACGGGGTGCGCGCGGTGCTGGACGCCCATGATGACCCCGCCCTCGGTCCGCGCGGTCACGGTGAGGTCGTCGGGGACGGTGCCGTCGACGATCGCGAGCGAGTGGTACCGCGTGGCCGTGAAGGGGTGCGGGACGCCAGCGAAGAGCGCGCTGTCGTCGTGGTCGACCTCGGAGGTCTTGCCGTGCATGAGCTCCTCGGCGTGCGTGACCGTGGCGCCGAGCGCCTCCGCGATGGCCTGGTGCCCCAGGCAGACACCGAGCAGCGGGGTCTCGGCAGCGATGGCCGCGTGCACCGTGGGGATCGAGACGCCGGCAGCCGCCGGTGTTCCCGGACCGGGCGACAGGAGCACGCCGTCGTACTCCGCGATGCGGTCGGCGATCTCGGACTCGGGGAAGGCATCGTTGCGCACGACGTCGGTCTCGGCGCCGAGCTGCTGCACGTACCCGTTGAGCGTGTAGACGAAGCTGTCGTAGTTGTCGACGACGAGGATCCTGGTCATGGCGGTTCACCGTACTCGTGGGGGATGTGTGCGGCGGTCCGCGGGCCGATCCACACACGTGGTCACGGTAGGATACCGGCCATGGCCAAGGACAAGGACCGCACCAAGCCCGCCCGGACGACCCGAGCTGACTCGGTCGACACCGCGGGGGACGCCCCGAACCCGGTGTGGTTCAAGCCGGTCATGTTCGGCTTCATGCTCATCGGTCTGGTGTGGGTGATCGTCTTCTACATCTCGAACGCCACGCTGCCGGTTCCGAGCCTCGGCTCCTGGAACATCGTCGTCGGCTTCGGCATCATGTTCGTCGGCTTCCTCATGACCACCCGCTGGCGCTGACCCTCAGCCCGCTGTTCACCCGACGCCCGTCGCACCGCAAGGTGCGGCGGGCGTCGTCGTTCTCCACAAGCTCAAGCGCTCCTGGAACGCACATCCTCGAGGATCCCACCGTTCTCCACACTTTTCCCCACTCTCCACACCGTCATCCACATCCAGACCCCGGAGTTATCCACAGCCGATTCCACAGTGGGGATAATCACACTGGTGTAACTCACCGACTTCTCCACACCTGTGGATAACTCCCAGTGCCGCTGTGGACAGCTGTGGATGAGCAGGACGTGGCCAACCCTGGGAACGACGAACGCCCCGCCGCAGTGCGACGGGGCGTTCGGGGAGCGTTGTGGCGGTGTCAGCCGATCGTGACCGCGTACCCCACAGCGGTGAGCGCGATGCCGAGCACCGCCGCGCCGATGATCAGCGCGATCTGCAGCGGACGCTTCCGGATGTTGCGCGTCTGTGCGAAGACGAAGCCCATCAGGAAGCCGCCGATGATCCCGCCCACGTGCGCCTGCCACGAGATGTTGACGCCGGGCAGGAACCCGATGACCAGGTTCAGCCCCATGAGCACGAGGAGCTGCACGGCGTTGTTCCCCAGGCTGCGCTGCAGCACGAAGAACGCGGCGAACAGCCCGAATATTGCACCCGAAGCACCCAGCACGGTCGTCCCCGGCGCCAGGAAGGTGACGAGCATGGACCCGAAGATCCCCGTGATGAAGTACAGCGCCACGAACCGCCAGGTGCCGAGCATGTTCTCGAGCATCCGACCGAAGATCCAGAGCGCCCACATGTTGAACAGGATGTGGAAGATGCCCGAGTGCACGAACAGCGAGGTCACCACGCGCCAGGGCTGCGTCGGCAGCAGGAACGAGTTGTAGGCGAGCAAGCTCGTGAAGAACCGCCCGCTGACCTGGTCGAGCAACCAGATCGCCACCGTGATCGCCACGATGACGGTGGTGCCCTTCTGGTCGAGCATGGCGAAGCGCCGCCGAGCGACTGTGAACCCGCTGGGGGCTCCGGACGCTCGGCGGTTCGCTGCGAACTGTGCGCGCTGTTCACGCACGCACTCCGGGCAGTGCACCCCGACCGCCGCCGGCGTCTGGCACTCCGGGCAGATCGTCCGCCCACAGCGCTGGCAGAGCACGAAGCTCTGCCGGTCCGGATGCCGGTAGCAGGTGTTGTTCGGGTTGTACGCCTGGTCGGTCACGTGCTGGTCAGACGCCTTCGACGTCGATGCTCTGGATGACGACGTCCTCGACGGGCTTGTCACGACCGTCGGTCGGGACGCCCTCGATCGCGTCGACGACCGCGCGGGACTCGTCGTCCGCGACCTCACCAAAGATGGTGTGCTTGCCCTGCAGCCACGGCGTCGCCACCGTGGTGATGAAGAACTGCGAGCCGTTGGTGCCGCGGCCGCCCTGGATGCCGGCGTTCGCCATGGCGAAGATGTAGGGGTTCTGGAACGTGAGCTCCGGGGAGATCTCGTCGTCGAAGCGGTACCCGGGGCCACCGATGCCCTGGCCGAGCGGGTCGCCGCCCTGGATCATGAAGTCCTTGATGATGCGGTGGAAGATCACGCCGTCGTAGAGCTTGTCGGTCGAGACCTTGCCCGTGCCGGGGTGGGTCCACTCCTGCTGGCCCGTGGCGAGGTCGACGAAGTTCTTGACGGTCTTCGGTGCGTGGTTGCCGAACAGGTTGACGCGGATGTCGCCCTTGTTGGTGTGGATCGTTGCGACAGCGGTGTGCAGAGACATGTTCCGATTCTCGCATGTACTCCTGACCGCGGACGGATTGCACAGCTGCGGTTCCGTGACCTGTCAGGCAGTGTGGTGGCAGGATGGGGTCACGCCGATCCGATGGAGGTACCAGATGACGACGATCGAGATCCCGCGAAAGCGTCGGAAGCAGATCAAGAAGCTCAAGGGCCAGACCGCCTCGCTCCTCGGCGAGCAGCGCAAGGTCCTCGAGCACGCGAACGCGATCCTGGCTGAGGCCCGGTCGAACGCCGCGGACGCAGCTCGCAAGGACATCGCACCCCGCGTGCAGAACGCGATCGACAACGGGATCCGTCCCGCGTTCGCCACCGGCGTGCACGCTGCCACCTCGGCAGCGCAGAGCGCTTCGCACAAGTTCCAGTCCGAGGTGGTCCCCGGACTCGTCTCGACCGCTGGCTCGGTGCTGAGCGTGACCGACCTCGCGAAGGACCCCCGGGTCAAGAAGATCGTGAAGAACGCGCAGAAGAAGAGCAAGAGCGCGAAGAAGGCTGCCGCGAAGTACGTCCCGTCGCAGCAGAAGAAGGGTCTCGGCTTCGGCGGAGTCGCACTCATCATCGTCGGCGTCGTCGCCGTCGCCGGTGCTGCGTACGCCGCGTACCAGACGCTCCGCGCCGACGACGACCTGTGGGTCGCCGACGACGCTGACACGGCGGAGAAGCCCGCCGCCTGACCTCCCGGTTCGTACGAAGGGCCCCGGCTGCTGCCGGGGCCCTTCGTCGTTCCCCGGGCACGCGCTGAACCTGCGCACCGCGTGCCGTGAACGCACCCACCCACCGACCTGGAGGCGCGCGCCGGCCTGGCCCCGCGCCTCCCGTCCGCCATGCGCTCACGCGACGCGCCCCGGGGACGCCGCCGAAAGGTCACAACCTGTCGTCTGGAGGACGCGCAGACGACAGTTCCAGCGACCTCGACGAACCGCACGCGGCAAGTCGCGACCACTCGAGAAGATGCCGGCCGCAAGCAGATTGGCCGACCGAGCCGCCCACGACGATCGCGACGCAGGGGCGGCGGCGCGCATGGGCACAGAACGAAGCCCCTGGGAAGACGACGGAGTCGGCAACCAGGGGCTGATGCGAGTGGAGCCTGGGAGAATCGAACTCCCGACATCCTGCTTGCAAAGCAGGCGCTCTACCAACTGAGCTAAGGCCCCGAGTGCCACCGAGGTGATCGGCGACAGGATGGGATTGTCGTGCTGTTCCGGAGAACTGGTGGGGCTACAAGGACTTGAACCTTGGACCTCTTCGTTATCAGCGAAGCGCTCTAACCGCCTGAGCTATAGCCCCTCAGACCGGATGAAAGCCTACCGTACGATCCCGCCGGAACGAAATCGAGCAGTGGGCCCATCCGGCCCGGGTGTGTCAGTTGTTCGTGAAGCCCACGAGCAGACCGCCCGTGATCCGAACACTGAGGTTGTAGAGCACGCTCACGATGGCGCCGAGCACGGTGCCGACGACCACGTTGAGGATGCCCACGACGATGGAGAACCCGAGGACCTGGCCCAGCGAGAACTGGTCCATGATCGAGTAACTGTTCTGCCCGGTGACGTCCTTCAACAGGGCGTCGACCTGGGTGAACACACCCGTCTGGTTGAGGATGACCCACACCAGTGCCGTGGCGACCACGATCACGATGCTGCCGGCCAGGGCGATGAGGAAGCTCAGCTTCACCATCGACCAGAAGTCGACGTAGACCAGTCGCAACCGCACCTGGCGGGTGCCGACGGGTCGCTTCGCCTTCTTCTGGAGCTTCTCGGCGACACTACTCATTGCTTGACTGGTCCTCTCCGGCCTCGTCTGCGACGGGCTCGGTGTCGATGGGATCAGTGGAATCCGGGGCCGCTTCGGCTGGGCTGACCGTCTCCACCGGGCCCGCGGGCTCGATCTCGGCGTCGTCCTGGTCGTCCAGGTTCCGCTCGGTGTTCCGGGCCACCGCGATGATCCGGTCGTTCTCCGCGAACCTCGCGAAGACGACGCCCATCGTGTCACGGCCCTTGGCAGGGACCTCGGCCACGGCAGACCTTACCACCTTGCCCGATTGCAGCACGACGAGCACCTCGTCGTCCTCGCCGACGATGAGAGCGCCCACAAGATCGCCTCGGTCGAGCGCCAACTTGGCCACCTTGATGCCCAGACCACCACGGCCCTGCACCCGGTACTGGTCGACCGCGGTGCGCTTGGCGTAGCCGCCCTCGGTCATCACCCAGACGAAGCCGTCGTCGGAGACGACCCGGGCCGCGAGCAGCGAGTCGCCGTCGCGGAAGGACATGCCCTTCACACCCGAGGTCGAGCGACCCATCGGACGCAGGGTGTCGTTCGTCGCCGTGAACCGGAGCGACATGCCCTGGCGGGACACCAGGAGCAGGTCGTCGTGCTCGTCGACGAGCAGCGCCTGCCGGAGCTTGTCGCCGTCGCGCAGGTTGATCGCGATGATGCCGCCGGTGCGGTTCGTGTCGTACTCGGTGAGCGCGGTCTTCTTCACCAGACCGTGCTCGGTCGCGAGGACGAGGTACTGCGCCACCTCGTAGTCGCGGATGTCGAGCACCTGCTGGATCTGCTCGTCGGGCTGCATCGCGAGGAGGTTCGCGACGTGCTGGCCCTTCGCGTCGCGGCCGGCCTCCTGCAGCTCGTACGCCTTGGCGCGGTAGACCCGGCCCTGGTCGGTGAGGAACAGGAGCCAGTGGTGCGTCGTCGTGACGAAGAAGTGCTCGACGATGTCGTCGGCGCGGAGCTGGGCGCCGCGGACACCTCGGCCGCCGCGGTGCTGCGAGCGGTACTGGTCGCTGCGCGTGCGCTTGACGTAGCCACCGCGGGTGATGGTGACGACCATCTCCTCTTCGGGGATCAGGTCTTCCATCGACATGTCGCCGTCGTAGCCGAACATGATCTCGGTACGGCGGTCGTCGCCGAAGCGGTCGACGATCTCGCTCAGCTCGTCGCGGATGATCGAGCGCTGGCGGCTCTCCGACCCGAGGATGTCCTGGAAGTCGGCGATCTTGCGCTCGAGCTCCTCGGCCTCGTCGTGGATCTTCTGACGCTCGAGGGCGGCGAGACGTCGGAGCTGCAGCTCGAGGATCGCACGCGCCTGGATCTCGTCGACGGACAGCAGGTCCATCAGGCCGGTGCGGGCCTCTTCGACGTCGGGCGAGCGACGGATGAGCGCGATGACCTCGTCGAGGGCGTCGAGCGCAGCCAGGTAGCCACGCAGGATGTGGGCGCGCTTCTCGGCCTCGCGCAGCCGGAACTGCGTGCGGCGGACGATGACGTCGACCTGGTGGGCGACCCACGCCGAGATGAAGCCGTCGAGCGGCAGGGTACGGGGCACCCCGTCGACGATCGCGAGCATGTTCGCGCCGAAGTTCTCCTGCAGCTGGGTGTGCTTGTACAGGTTGTTCAGCACGACCTTGGCGACGGCGTCACGCTTCAGCACGATGACCAGGCGCTGCCCGGTGCGGCCGGAGGTCTCGTCACGGATGTCGGCGACACCGGCGAGCTTGCCGTCCTTGACCAGCTCCGCGATCTTGATCGCCAGGTTGTCGGGGTTGACCTGGTACGGCAGCTCGGTGACGACGAGGCAGGTGCGACCCTGGATCTCCTCCACCGAGACGACGGCACGCATCGTGATCGAACCACGGCCGGTGCGGTAGGCGTCCTGGATGCCCTTGGTACCGAGCACCTGTGCACCGGTCGGGAAGTCCGGGCCCTTGATGCGCTGCATGAGCGCGGCAAGCAGCTCTTCGCGGGTGGCGTCGGGGTTGTCGAGCGCCCACTTGGCGCCCTCGGCGACCTCGCGCAGGTTGTGCGGCGGGATGTTCGTGGCCATGCCGACCGCGATGCCGACCGAGCCGTTGACGAGCAGGTTCGGGAACCGGGCCGGCAGGATCGCCGGCTCCTGGGTGCGGCCGTCGTAGTTGTCCTGGAAGTCGACGGTGTCCTCGTCGATGTCGCGGACCATCTCGAGCGCGAGCGGCGCCATCTTCGTCTCGGTGTACCGCGGGGCCGCGGCGCCGTCGTTGCCCGGCGAACCGAAGTTGCCCTGGCCGAGCGCCAGCGGGTACCGGAGCGACCACGGCTGCACCAGGCGGACGAGGGCGTCGTAGATCGCCGAGTCACCGTGCGGGTGGAACTGGCCCATGACGTCACCGACGACGCGGGAGCACTTCGAGAACGCACGGTCCGGGCGGTAGCCGCCGTCGAACATCGCGTAGATCACACGGCGGTGCACCGGCTTGAGGCCGTCGCGGACCTCCGGCAGGGCACGACCGACGATGACCGACATCGCGTAGTCGAGGTACGAGCGCTGCATCTCGAGCTGCAGGTCGACCTGCGAGATGCGGTCACCGGAGACGACGATGTCCCCGCTGTCGCCGTGGACGATCTCGGGCTGCTCGTCGGCGCCGTTCTCGTTGTCGTCAGCCATGTGGCTTCGTTCCCTTTCTGGACAGCCTGGAGGCTGTGGTTCCGTTGGTCGCGCCGGGCGCGACCACAGGTGGTCAGGACTGGTCGACACGGCTCACGCCGCGCCTCCTGGCCGTTAGATGTCGAGGAAGCGGACGTCCTTGGCGTTCTGCTGGATGAACTGGCGCCGTGCGTCGACGTCCTCACCCATCAGCGTCGAGAAGGTGCTGTCGACCGCAGCCGCGTCCTCCAGCGTGACCTGCAGGAGCGTGCGGGTGTCCGGGTTCATCGTGGTGTCCCAGAGCTCCTTGTAGTCCATCTCGCCGAGGCCCTTGTAGCGCTGGATCCCGTTGTCCTTCGGGATGCGCTTGCCGGCTGCGAGGCCGGCCTGCATCAGGGCGTCGCGCTCCCGGTCGCTGAACACGTACTCGTGCGCCGAGTTCGACCACTTCAGGCGGTAGAGCGGCGGCTGCGCGAGGTACACGTAGCCGTGCTCGATGAGCGGACGCATGTATCGGAACAGCAGCGTGAGCAGCAGCGTGGTGATGTGCTGGCCGTCGACGTCGGCATCGGCCATCAGCACGATCTTGTGGTACCGGGCCTTGTCCGGGTCGAAGTCCTCACCGATGCCGGCACCGAACGCCGTGATCATCGACTGGATCTCCTGGTTGGCGAGGGCGCGGTCGAGCCGGGCCTTCTCGACGTTCAGGATCTTTCCGCGCAGGGGCAGGATCGCCTGGGTCATCGGGTTGCGGCCCTGCACGGCGGAACCGCCGGCGGAGTCACCCTCGACCATGAAGATCTCCGACACCGTCGGGTCCTTCGACTGGCAGTCCTTGAGCTTGCCGGGCATGCCGCCCGACTCGAGCAGCCCCTTGCGGCGGGTGGTCTCGCGCGCCTTGCGGGCGGCGAGCCGCGCCTGCGACGCCTGGATCGCCTTCCGGACGACGTCGCGTGCCTGCGTCGGGTTGCTCTCGAACCAGTGGGTCAGCTCGGTGCCGACGACACGCTGCACGAACGACTTCGCCTCGGTGTTGCCGAGCTTGGTCTTCGTCTGCCCCTCGAACTGCGGCTCGCCGAGCTTCACGGAGATGACGGCCGTCAGCCCTTCGCGGATGTCGTCACCCGTGAGGTTGTCGTCCTTCTCCTTGATGATCTTCGTCTCGCGCGCGTAGCGGTTGACGAGGGTCGTCAGTGCTGCACGGAAGCCCTCTTCGTGGGTGCCGCCCTCGTGCGTGTTGATCGTGTTCGCGAAGGTGTGGACGCTCTCCTGGTACGAGGTGTTCCACTGCATCGCGACCTCGAGCGCGATCTTGCGCTCCGGGTCCTCGGACTCGAAGCCGATGACGTCCGGGTGGACGAGGTCGGCCTTCTTCTGCGCGTTGATGTACTCGACGTAGTCGGCGAGACCACGCTCGTACATGAAGGTGTCGTTGCGGGCCTCTTCCCCTTCTTCCGGGGCGCGCTCGTCGCGGAGGTTGATCCGCAGGCCCTTGTTCAGGAAGGCCATCTGCTGGAACCGGGTGCGCAGGGTCTCGTAGTCGAACACGACGGACTCGAAGATCTCGGCGTTCGGCCAGAACGTGATCGTCGTGCCGGTCTCGTCGGTCTCTTCGTCCTTGGAGACGGGCGCGACGGGGACACCGTCGGTGTAGCTCTGGCGCCAGACGTGGCCCTGGCGACGGACCTCGACGTCGAGCTCGGAGCTCAGCGCGTTCACGACGGACGAACCGACGCCGTGCAGACCACCGGAGACGGCGTAGCCGCCACCGCCGAACTTGCCGCCGGCGTGCAGGACGGTGAGGACGACCTGCAGGGTCGAGACCCCCTCGGCCGCGTGGACGTCGACCGGGATGCCACGGCCGTTGTCGACGACGCGGACGCCACCGTCTTCACGGATGCTCACGTCGATGGTGTCGCAGTACCCGGCGAGGGCTTCGTCGACGGAGTTGTCGACGATCTCCTGGACCAGGTGGTGCAGACCGCGGGGGCCGGTCGAACCGATGTACATACCGGGGCGCTTGCGGACGGCCTCGAGCCCCTCGAGCACCTGAATCTGGTCTGCGCCGTAGGACGGTTCGCTCTGCGGGGTCTCCGCGCCGAGCGGGTTCTGCCGGTCGTCTTCAGATTCTGCTGCCATGTCGAGCGTGCTCCTGCCTGCGCGCGGAACGCCCGCGCACTGCACCTCCCAGTCTACCGCAGAGCCCCCTCTTTCGAGGGCTCATCTGCCCCGCAGACGGGCTTTTCTGGCACTCCAGGATGATTTCGTCGCCTCAACCGTAGGTGTCGCGAGGACCGCGCCCCTGGACCGTCCTGGGGCCGCGTTTCCACGTGGGGGCGTCCGGGCCGGAAACCCTGATCGACTCGACCCCGGCTTCCGGGTGCCGTTCCGCGATGGTCGTCGTGACCGTCGCACGCATCAGTCGGAGCTGGGTCGCCCAGGCCGTCGAGTCGCACCGGATGACGAGTGCGCCGTCCTCGATGGTGACCGGTCGGGAGTGCTTCGCCAGCTCCTCGCCGACGACGCTCGGCCAGTCCACGAAGAGCTCAGAGCGGGCGAGGGGTTCCGTCCAACCGAGTTCCTGGGCGAGCGAACCGACGATGTCCGCGAGGCCCTTCGGCTCGCGGCCGCGCCCGTACGGCACGGTGTCGGCGTCGAACTCGCGGGCACGGCGGCGGCGGGCATCGGTGCCGCGCTTGGACGGGTCGCCGAACACCGCGCGCAGGTGGCGGTAGACCTGCGAGGGTTCGGTGGGCTTGCGGGGCTTCGGCATCAGGCGTCGGCTTCGGTCGGGTCCGTCTTGCTGTCCGCGACGGTCGCGTCCGCCGCGTCGATCGCGTCGGTCCCGTCCGTCGCGTCCGTCGCCGGACTGGAGGCCCGGGTCGCGTCCGCCTCGTCGGTCACGATCGTGCCCGCCTCGATCCGCACGGTGTGCGCCGCCAGCTTCCCGGGCACGTCACCGAAGACCGCGGCCGTGATGAGCACCTGCTCGTAGTCGGCGACAGCGTTCGCCAACCGTTCCCGCCGCGATTCGTCGAGTTCGGCGAAGACGTCGTCGAGGATGATGATCGGGTCGCCCAGGTTCGACTCGGCGCGCAGGATCGAGGCGCTCGCGAGCTGGATGGCCAGCGCGAAGGACCAGGATTCGCCGTGACTCGCGTACCCGCGGGCCGGTAACCCGTTGAGTTGGAACAGAACGTCGTCCCGGTGCGGTCCGACGAGGGTGAGCCCGCGGTCGAGTTCGTCCCGGCGACGGCGCTCGAGGGCGGCCGCGAACGCTTCGGCAGCCGACGCGACCGTGACGGGCTCGTCGGGGGTCCCGAGCACGGGGTCGGTCGCCGCCGCGGACTCGGGGTCGCCACCGCGGATGGACAGGACGCCGGTGATCGAGGCGTCGTGGTGTTCGCCGGCGACGGTCGCGTAGGCCTCGGCCACGAAGGGTGCGAGCCGCCGGGTCAGGTGGTCACGGGCCGCGACGATCTCGGCGCCGAGTCCGACGAGCCGGTCGTCCCAGACGTCGAGCGTCGACAGGGCGTTCGCCTTCGCGCCGGTGGCACGGGCCGACTTCAGCAGGGTGTTCCGCTGGCGGAGCGTGCGGTCGTAGTCGGCGAGCACGCCCTGCATCCGCGGTGCGATCTGGCCGAGTAGCTCGTCGAGCATCCGGCGTCGCCCGGCCGGCTCGCCCCGCACGAGGGCGAGGTCCTCCGGGGCGAAGAGCACGCTCGTGCAGTAGCGCGGCAGCTCCCGCGGCTTGATCGCCGACCGGTTCACCTGCGCACGGTTCGCACCGGTGCGGTTGATCTGCACCTCGGCGAGGATGCTGCGGTCCTCGTGCGCGAGACGAGCCCGGACGATCGCGGCGTCGCATCCTTGACGGACGAGCGCTGCGTCGGTGGGGACGCGGTGCGAGCCGAGGGTCGAGAGGTACCCGATCGCCTCGACCAGGTTGGTCTTGCCCTGTCCGTTGCGCCCGACGAACAGGTTCGGCCCGCGTGCGAGGTCGACGTCCGCCTCCCGGTAGTTCCGGAAGTCGGTCAGTTGGAGATGGTCGACGTGCACGCGGGCCGAGTCCGGGTTCCCCCGGGAAGTCCTAGGACTTCTTGACGGCGTGACCGCCGAACTGGTTGCGGAGCGCCGCGACGGCCTTCATCGTCGGCGAGGCGCTGCCCTGGCGCGAGACGAAGCGCGCGAAGATCGACGCCGAGAGCGCCGGCATCGGCACGGCGAGCTCGATGCCCTCTTCGAGCGTCCAACGGCCCTCGCCCGAGTCCTCGACGTAGCCCTCGAGCTCGTCGAGCTTCGGGTCCTCGTTCAGCGCGAGCACCATCAGGTCGAGCAGCCAGGAGCGGACGACCGTTCCGCGCTGCCAGCCGGCGAACACGGCGGGGACGTCGGTGATCAGGTCCTTGGCCTCGAGGAGCTCGTAGCCCTCGCCGTACGCCTGCATGATCGCGTACTCGATGCCGTTGTGGACCATCTTCGCGTAGTGGCCGGCGCCGATCGGGCCGGCGTGCGAGAAGCCCTCTTCACGGGGACCCTCGGGGCGCAGCGCGTCGAACACGGGCATCGCGAACTCGACGTCCGCGGCGTCACCGCCGACCATGAGGCCGTAGCCGTTGTCCTTGCCCCAGACGCCACCGGAGACGCCGACGTCCATGTAGCGGATGCCGCGCGCAGCGAGCTGCTCGGCGTGCGTGGTGTCGTCCAGCCACTTCGAGTTGCCACCGTCGATGACCAGGTCGCCCTCGCCGAGGACGCCGGCCAGGTCGGTGATCACGTCGTCGGTGATCTTGCCGTGCGGGACCATGACCCACACGAGACGCTTGCCCTCCGGGAGGGCAGCGGCGAGGGCGCCGAGGTCGGCGACGTCCGAGACGGCGGGGTTCGCGTCGTACCCGGTGACCTCGATCCCTGCGTTGCGGAGACGGGCACGCATGTTGTTGCCCATGCGACCAAGGCCGACAAGACCGATGTGCATGATTTCCTCTTCTGTTCGTCGTCGCGCTGATGCTGCCGGTGGTGTGCGCCAGCGCAGGTTGCCTGTTGCGCCTATCGCAGCAGCAGGTTCGGCTGCAGCAGGTACCGGTATCCATCGGTCGCTGCGGCCTCTTGCGAAGTCTGGCCGGTGATCAGCACCGGGCCCGGCTTGTTGGGGTTCTCCGTCTTGGTGAAGGAGATGCGGACGAACTCGGAGTGCACCGCGTTCAGTCCGTCCAGGAGGAAGGCGGGCTTCAACGAGACCACCGTTTCCTCGCCGGTCAACAACGCACTGATCGACTCTGACGCCTGCGCTTGTTCGGATCCGATCGCCTCGAGCGTGAGCCCGTCGACCGTGAAGGAGAACCGGAGCGCCGCCTCGCGCTCCAGGACGAGGGAGACCCGTCGGACCGCTTCGACGAGCTCCGCGGTGTTGATCACCGCGTGGTCGTTGACGGTCTCGGGGAAGAGCCGGCGGACCGGCGGGTAGTTGCCCTTGATGAGCAACGACGTCACGGTCTTGTCGTCGGCGTGGAACGCGATGAGCTCGCGGTCGGAGTTGCCGCTGATCGACACCGACACCGTGGACGCCGAACCGAACGTGCGGCCGACCTCCTGCAGGGTGCGGGCCGGGACCAGTGCGTGCAGGGGGTCCGAGCCGACTCGGCCGGAGTCCCACGCGATGGTGCGGACGGCGACGCGGTAGCGGTCCGTGGCGATGAGGGAGAGGTCGTTGTCGCCGACCTCGAGCTGCACGCCCGTGATGACGGGGGTGACGTCGTCGCGGCTGGCGGCGACGGCGACCTGGGACACCGCTTCGGAGAACGCGTCGCCGGGGATCACACCGGTCTGCGGGCCGATCTCCGGCAGCGTCGGGTACTCCTCGACGGGCATGGACAGCAGCGTGAAGTGCGCCGATCCGCAGGAGACGGAGATCTTGGCGTCCTCGGTGGTGAACGACACGGGGGCGTTCGGCAGCCGGCTCGCGATGTCGTTGAGAAGTCGACCGGAGACCAGGACCGTGCCCGGCTCGTCGATCTGGGCCGAGATGGACGTCTGCGCCGACACCTCGTAGTCGAACGACGAGAGCGTCAGACGATCTCCGTCGGCGTGGATCAGGACGCCCGACAGGATCGGGAGGGTTGTGCGCTGCGGGAGGAGCTTCACTGCGAAGGAGACGGCTTCGGAGAAGACGTCCCGGTTGACCTCGAACTTCACAGCTGGAACCCCTGTCGATCGGCTTGGACTGTCCGGCCGCCCCATTCTGGCACAGGCGGACGGGGGCCGGATTTCTTGTCATCCCGCCGTCCACAAGGTTGTCCCGCAGAGATTGATCGTTAACCAGGAGTAATGGTGTTAACGCCTGTGCACACTGTGGATAACCCTGTGCATCCCGCTCCGCAGTAGGGAACTACATGGTTGTGACTTGTGAGCGGTGTGTGAGCGTTAACGGGATGAATGAATCTCATCTATCCACTTCCATCCCCAGTCTCCACAGGTGACCCCCCACCTGTGTACAACCGGGCGGCGTGTCCTCCACAGTTATCCACAGGCTATCCACACTGTGAGAAGTCCGGCCCATGGAACCGTCTCAGATGGTGGATGGGGCCGGGAACGGGCCGATCTCAGCGGTAACGGCGGTCCTGCTTGATGCGGCTGGTGAGCTCGGTGACCTGGTTGTAGATCGACCGACGCTCCTTCATCAGCTCGGTGATCTTCTTGTTCGCGTACATCACCGTGGTGTGGTCGCGGTTGCCGAACAGCTGCCCGATCTTGGGCAGGGACAGGCTCGTCAGCTCACGGCACAGGTACATCGCGATCTGTCGTGCCGTGGCGATCGCCTGGGAGCGGGACGACCCGTACAGGTCGTCGACGGAGAGCTTGAAGTACTCCGCGGTGTGGTTGATGATGTCCGTCGGCGCGACGACGTTGTCCTCGTCGAGGGTGATCAGGTCCTTGAGGACTGTCTGCACCAGGGCCATGTCCACGGCCGTCCGGTTCAGGCTCGCGAACGCGGTGACCCGGATCAGGGTGCCCTCGAGTTCGCGGATGTTGCTCGACACCTTCGACGCCATGAACTCGAGGATGTCGTCGGGCACCTGCAGGTGGTCGGACTGTGCCTTCTTGCGGAGGATCGCGATGCGCGTCTCGAGCTCGGGCGCCTGCACGTCGGTGATCAGGCCCCACTCGAAGCGCGATCGCATCCGGTCCTCGAACCCGGTCAGGTGCTTCGGCGCGACGTCGGACGTGATGACGACCTGCTTGTTGTGGTCGTGCAGCGTGTTGAACGTGTGGAAGAAGGCCTCCTGCGTGGAGTCCTTCCCCTGCAGGAACTGGATGTCGTCGATCAGCAGGATGTCGATGTCGCGGTACCGCTGCTGGAACTGGTTCGAGCGGTTGTTCGCGATCGAGTTGATGAAGTCGTTGGTGAACTCCTCGCTCGACACGTACCGGACGCGGATCCCCGGGTAGAGGCTCTCGGCGTAGTGCCCGATGGCGTGGAGCAGGTGGGTCTTGCCCAGCCCGGAGTCCCCGTAGATGAAGAGCGGGTTGTAGGCCTTGGCCGGTGCCTCGGCCACGGCGACCGCTGCGGCGTGGGCGAACCGGTTCGACGACCCGATGACGAAGTTGTCGAAGTTGTACTTCGGGTTGAGTCGCGACTCGGGCCGACCGCTGGTGCCGGGAGAGTCGATCTGGCTCGGGACGAACGGCGCCTCGATGTACTGGCGCGGAGCGGCACTCTGCTCGACGGCTTCCTGCACGGGCTCGGCGTACTCGGGGACGTTCGGGTCCACCCGCGGCTCCGACGCCATGTCCGGGTTGACGGTGATGGCGAAGTTCGCGACCGAGTCGTCACCGATGCGACCGACCGCCTCGGTGATCGGGATGCGGATGCGCTGTTCGAGCATGCCCCGGGTCAAGTCGTTCGGGACCTCGAGGTACAGGGTGCCGGCGAGCACGCCCTTCGGCTCGACCAGGTTCAGGAACCCGTGGAGCTGCGGCGTGATGCGGGGGTCCTCGGCGAGGAGTCCGAGTACGGATGACCAGAGGTCCTCGACGGGGTCGGCCGGCATCGTCATGTCGCGCTCGTCTCCAGGGGTCGTGTCGTGCGTTCGCTGCCGGACGAGGGTGCGTCCTGCGGGGTCGGACATGCCGTGGCGTCCTCGGCGACCGCACTCGGGACCAGGTCGTCGCCGGCGGATCGTCGGTGGCTCCGGGGGCTTCGTCGACGCCTCGTTGCCGCGGAGGTTCCCACAGGGTTGTCCACAGTGTTGTCCACGACCACCTCGAGCCGTCCGACAGGAGTACTTCCCTGTCGTACCGGCCATCGGGGCGATCGATCACACCACTGTAAAGGACCGGACCGAGTCCCACCGAACGGAAGTTGTCCCCAATGTGGAGAATGGGCTCGAGCGACGGCAGACCCGACGGCGCCGACGCAACCGGTCCGGGCGGGGTTTGACCTGCTCGCCGCTGTCACGTACCGTTAACCAGTTGACTGCGGCCCTTTGGTCGCGCCCATCTGCGTCGTTCGACACCCGGACGGCTACACATACGTGACGGCTCGCCGCGAGCAGCCGTGTGGAGAACATCATGAGCAAGCGCACCTTCCAGCCGAACAACCGCCGCCGCGCCAAGAAGCACGGCTTCCGCCTCCGCATGCGGACGCGTGCCGGCCGCGCCATCCTGTCGGCGCGCCGCGCCAAGGGCCGTACCGAGCTCTCGGCCTGATCAGGCTCATCGCCTGATCCGGTCCTCGGTCTGACCCCGGCGTCGCAGTGTTGGCCAGCGCCAACCGCATCGTGCGCGGAGATGACTACCGGAACGTCGTGCGTCGTGGTCGTAAGAGCGCCACGGCGCACGTCGTCGTGTCCGTGGTCCGTCAGCCGGCAGACCGCAACGGACCGACGCGGTTCGGCTTCATCGTCGCGAAGACGGTGGGGAACGCCGTGACCCGGAACCTGATCAGGCGGCGGCTCAAGGCGATCGCGCACGACCTGCTCGCCGAGACCCCCCAGGGCTTCGACGTGGTGGTCCGTGTACTGCCAGCCGCATCGCAGGCCGGATGGCCTACCCTGCTCGAAGACGTCACGCGCTCCTTCGCGCGCGGGGTGGAGAAGGCAGCATGAACCGCACTCTGTGGACCCGGCTTGCCTGGGTCATCGCGTTGCTCCCACGCAACGCGTGCGTCGTCGTGCTCCGGGCCTACCGTGCGGTGATCTCCCCGCTGTACGGCAACGTCTGCCGCTACCACCCGTCGTGCTCCCGGTACGCCCTCGACGCGATCCAGCAGTACGGCGTCGTCCGCGGATCCGCCATGGGCGCCTGGCGCATCGCCCGTTGCAACCCCTGGGCTGCTGGTGGCATCGACGACGTCAAGGAACGCCGTCACCCGTTCGTCGTCAACCGGTTCGGGTTCGTCCTCGCGCCGATCCCGCAGCAGCCGCACCCCGCGGTCGGAACGGCCCGGCCGGTCCTGCTCCCCCAGCGCACTCGAAAGGCGTAGCCGTCCCCATGGACATCATCGGATTCGTCCTCTGGCCGCTCAAATGGGTGGTCTCGGCCATCCTCGTCGGCTTCCACTGGATCTTCGAGAGCATCGGCATGGACCCGAACGAGGGCATCACATGGGTGCTCTCGATCATCTTCCTGACGTTCGTGGTGCGCGCAGCGCTGATCCCGATCTTCGTCCGGCAGATCAAGTCGCAGCGCCGCATGCTCGAGGTCGCGCCGCAGCTGAAGAAGATCCAGGACAAGTACAAGGGCAAGAAGGACCAGTTCTCGCGTGAGGCCATGAGCCGCGAGACGATGGCGCTCTACAAGGAGACCGGGACCAACCCGCTCAGCTCCTGCCTGCCCCTGCTGCTGCAGATGCCGATCTTCTTCTCGCTGTACTCGGTGCTCCACGAGGCCCAGATCAACAAGACGGGCATCGGCCTGCTGACGAACGACCTCGCGGGGTCGTTCGGCAACGCGGCTCTGTTCGGCGCTCCGCTGCACGAGACCTTCACGAACGCCTCCGGGTGGGAGGTCCGTGCGATCGCGGGCTTCATGATCATCGTGATGACGGCGTCGCAGTTCATCACGCAGCTGCAGCTCGTCGCCAAGAACATGTCGCCGGAGACCAAGGAGTCTCCGATGTACCGCCAGCAGAAGATGATGCTGTACATCCTCCCGCTGGTCTTCGTGATCTCGGGTCTGAGCTTCCCCCTCGGCGTCATGTTCTACTGGCTGGCCTCGAACCTCTGGACGATGGCGCAGCAGTACTTCGTCATCCGCAGCATGCCGACCCCCGGCTCCGAAGCCGCTCTGGCTCGTGAAGCCCGCCTGGCCAAGAAGGCACAGCGTCGCGGAACGGCCACCCCGGTGCTCGCCGAGGCCGGTGCCGGCGCCGGTGCGACGGAGATCGAGCCCGTGCGCGTCACCACCCAGCGTCAGCAGCCGGTCGGCAAGCAGCGCCAGAAGAAGAACGGGAAGAAGTAAGTGACCGAGCAGGACACCGCAGGTGCCGTCGAGACGACGGACACGGAGACCGAGGACGCCCGCGACGAAGCGGACATCGCAGCGGACTACATCGAGGAGCTCCTCGACATCTGCGACCTCGACGGCGACATCGAGATCGAGGAACGCGCCGGTCGCGTCTACCTGTCGGTCACCGATGACGGCGAGGCACTCCGCGTGCTGTCGAAGCCCGACACCGTGACGGCGCTGCAGGAGCTCACCCGGATCGCTGTGCAGGCGGAGACCGGCGAGTTCAGCCGGCTCATCCTCGACGTCGGTGGCTCGCGGGATGCCCGTGCTGACGAGCTGCAGCGGCTCGTGGACACCGCTGTCGAGCGCATCGAAGCCGGTTCGTCGTCGGCTGCGCTCCCCCCGATGTCGTCGTACGAGCGCAAGCTCGTACACGACCTGGTCGCTGAGAAGGGCTTCCACTCGGAGTCCGAGGGTGAGGGTCGGGACCGCCACACGGTCGTCACCCGATGACGGACGCACCCGTCCCGACCGACGCAGCACCGGTGCTCGAGGCTGAGCCCACGGCGGCGGCAGCACTCTTCGGTGACCAGATCGAGGTTGCGCGCTCGTTCACCAACGAGCTCGCGCGGCGGGGCGAGGAGCTGGGCCTCATCGGCCCGCTCGAGTTGCCTCGCCTCTGGACGCGACACATCCTCAATTCTGCGTTGGTCGCACCCCTCCTGGAGGCCCGGGGTCGCGTTGCCGACGTCGGTTCGGGAGCAGGGTTGCCGGGTCTCGTGCTCGCGATCGCCCGTCCTGACGTCGATTTCGTCCTCATCGAGCCGATGGAGCGCCGGACGGATTGGCTTCGCAGTGAGTCCGATCGGCTCGGCCTGCAGAACGTCACGGTGCTCCGTGGCCGTGCTGAGGACGTAGCGGACGACGTCGTGGTCGACCAGGTCACCGCACGCGCCGTCAGCGCCCTGTCGAAGCTCATCCCCCTCACCGTGCCGCTGGTCCGTTCCGGCGGCCAGCTCATCCTGATGAAGGGTGCGCGGGTCGACGAAGAGATCGAGAAGGCTCGCAAGGTCATCCTTCGGAAGCGCCTCTCTGATGTCGAGGTGCTCGAGCTCGGAGAAGGTGTGGTCGACGAGACCACCCGCGTCTTCCGGGCTACAGTTGACTGACGCTGCGGCTCGGGCCGGGTCATCCGGCCGCCAGTGGCTCCGCGTTCCACGTGAAACATCGAACCGGGGAAGAGGCACTCGTTGAGTTCATCGACCGACTACGACGCGTCGACACCGCTCGCTCGCGAGATCGCCGACCTGAACCGTCGCCGGCGCGCGATCGCCACGCAGCAGTTTCCACTCCCTTCTGAGACACGGATCATCACCGTCTCGAACCAGAAGGGTGGCGTCGGCAAGACGACCACGACCGTCAACCTGGCCGCGGGTCTCGCCCATGGGGGCGCTCGTGTGCTCGTCATCGACCTGGACCCGCAGGGCAATGCCTCGACCGCGCTTGGCGTCGATCACCAGGCCGAGGTCGCGAGCATCTACGACGTGATCGTCGACGAGGCACCGATGGCCGACACCGTGCAGGCCTCCCCCGAGTCGGACACCCTCTGGTGTGTGCCGGCCACCATTCACCTCGCCGGCGCCGAGATCGAGCTCGTGTCACTGGTGGCACGTGAGCAGCGTCTCCGGACCGCGCTCGACATGTACCTGCAGTCGCTGGACGAGCCCTACCACTACGTCTTCATCGACTGCCCGCCGTCTCTGGGCCTGTTGACGATCAACGCCTTCGTTGCCGCGCAAGAGGTGCTCATCCCGATCCAGTGCGAGTACTACGCGCTCGAGGGACTGAGCCAGCTGCTGCGGAACATCGAGTTGATCGAGCGACACCTCAACCCGAACCTCCGGGTCTCCACGATCCTGCTGACCATGTACGACGGCCGCACGAACCTGGCGAACCAGGTGGCGAACGACGTGCGGGAGCACTTCGGTGACCAGGTACTCAAGGCGATGATCCCCCGCTCCGTCCGCGTGAGCGAAGCACCGAGCTACGGCCAGAGCGTCGTCGCCTACGACGTGAACTCCACCGGGTCGCTGTCCTACCTGGAAGCGGCCGCCGAGATCGCAGCACGAGGAGCGAAGCACTGATGGCACCGAAGCGAACCGGACTCGGCCGAGGCATCGGCGCCCTGATCCCGACGGCGACCGATCAGCAGGACCGTCCCGTCGACGTGTTCTTCCCGACCGGTGGCTCGCCGGCATCCGCTCCGACGGCGGACGAGCTGGTGGCCGTGCCGGGGGCTCGTCTCGCAAACCTCAATCCGCTGGACGTGATCCCGAACGCGCAACAGCCGCGGAAGGAGTTCCGCGAGGAGGAGCTCCAGGAGCTCGTGCACTCGATCCGCGAGATCGGTGTCCTGCAGCCCATCGTCGTCCGGCCGATCCCCGGCGCGACGGGCACCGAGCCCCAGTACGAGCTCATCATGGGTGAGCGCCGTCTGCGGGCCACGAAGGAACTCGGCCTGAGCACGATCCCGGCGATCGTGAAGGACACCCCCGACGACGCGATGCTGCGCGACGCGCTGCTGGAGAACCTCCACCGGGCGCAGCTCAACCCCTTGGAAGAGGCATCGGCGTATCAGCAGCTCCTCGCGGACTTCGGGATCACCCAGGAACAGCTCGGACAGCGCATCGGTCGATCGCGCCCGCAGATCACGAACACGATCCGACTCCTGCGGCTCCCCTCCCCCGTGCAGCGGCGAGTGGCCGCAGGCGTGCTCTCTGCCGGACATGCTCGCGCCATCCTCGCCGCTCCGGACGCCGAGGCGATGGAGTACCTGGCCGAGAAGATCGTCAACGAGGACCTGTCCGTCCGTGCTGCTGAGGCGATCGCGCAGCAACTCTCCGCGAAGACGCCGCCGGCGAAGCCGAAGACCGAGCCGTCCAAGCGCCAGGCACACTTCAACGATCTCGCTGAACGGCTCGGTGATCGCTTGAACACGCGGGTGAAGATCGCAGTCGGTGCTCGCAAGAGCTCCGTCACGATCGACTTCGCGAACGGCGACGACCTCAACCGGATCCTCGGTGAGCTCGGGGTAGAGGACCTCGAGGGCTGAACCAGCCTGTGCGCGGCGTTGTGCGGCGCTGTGAGCCCCTGCGACGGTCGGGCTGGGGTCGGCGCACCTGCGACTCAATCCGGCAGCTCTGGTGGCAACACAGCGTGCCCGACGCGGCCGCTCCAGCAGTGAGGGTGGTTGGCCTCAGGTGAGATGTTGTCGACGTGACCACCATCGGCTCGCCCTTCATGCCAGCGATCCGAGGGACGTTCTTCCGAGCGGTCGACCCGAGGTTCCGTGAGTTCGCTCTGGAGGGATCGCGTTCCGCCAGCCGCTACTGCAGAGCGGACGATCCGACGCGCTACGTCGGATTGCCAGTTGAGAGGGTCGAAGCTTCGATGCTTGCGAACAAGGGCGTGCGGTAGCGAAACGTGGAGATTGACGTCAAGGCCTCTCCGATCGTCTGTTCACGCGGTTCGGGCGCCTCGGGGCCCGCCGAACGCGCCGGGCGCCAACACTGGCGCTGAGTGAGGATCCTCATGGCGAGATGTTCCACGTGGAACACCTCGCCTCGCGAAGCAGGGAAGTCACTCAATGCCGTCGTTCCACGTGGAACATCTCGGCCCGTTCGAGGGGCAGGTAAAGATCACTTGCCGGTGTTCCACGTGGAACATCGGCTGCAGGGTCAGGCGCGGTGGTCCCGGATGGCCTGCTCGGCGAGCTCGGCGTAGGTCCAGCCGAGGTCGAAACCGGACGCGGACAGCGCCTGCGGCAGCAGTGACGTCTCGGTGAGCCCGGGGAGCACGTTCGCCTCGAGGAACCAGGGCGTCCCGGCCCCGTCGATGATTAGGTCGACGCGGGACAGATGCCGGAGTCCCAGAGCCACGTGCGCGGCCACCGCAGCCTCCGCGGCTGCTCCGGCGAACTCGTCCGACAGTCGTGCGGGGGTGTAGAAGGTCGTCTCCCCCGCGTTGTAGCGCGCCTCGAAGCCGTAGATACCGTTGCGCGGCACGATCTCCACGGCGGAGAGCGCCACGGGGCCGTCGCCGGTGTCGATGATCCCCAGGGCGACCTCGGTGCCACGGATGAGCTGCTCGACCACGACGTCGTCGCAGTACGTGTACGCCGTCACCATGGCCCGCGGCAGGTCCTTGACGTCATCGACGAGGGTCACGCCCTGCGCACTTCCGCCGCGCGCCGGCTTCACGGCGAGCGGTACCGGGTGCTCGGTCGCGATGGCCTCGAGGACACCGACAGCGCCGAGCTCGCGGAACACGTCGTGGGAGAGCGTCACCGAACGAGGGGCACGGACGCCGGCGCGGGCGACCAGCGCTGACGCCGTGGGCTTGTCCCATGCCAACCGGGCCGACGTCGAACGTGAGCCGACGAACGGGATGTCTACGGCCTCCAGGATGCCCCGCAGGGCCCCGTCCTCACCGGAGGCGCCGTGCAGGGCCGGCCACACGACGTCCGGGCGTGATTCGGTGAGTGCCGGCAGGAGCATCGCGTCGGCGTCGCGTAGGTCCACCTGCCAGCCGTAGCCGGTAAGTGAGTCGGCGACCCGACGGCCGGACCGGAGGGAGACGTCGCGCTCGTGCGAGATGCCTCCGGCGACGACGACGACGTGACGACGGGTGAGCTCGGCCATGCGGGGACCTCCGGTGTGGAACTGCGGTGCTGTGCGATCAGCACTGAGGAAAAGCGCTGATCAGGAGATGTTCGGGGGCGGTGCACTGACGGACGACGTCTCGCGGACCACGGTGTTCGGGCGGGTCGTCGGGCCGAACGTCTCGATGAGTTCGAGTTCGTCGTTCACGACGTTGGCGAGACGCTTGACGCCCACCCGGATCTGCTCCGGGGTCGGGTAGCAGAACGACAGACGGATGTGTCCGCCTCCGCGCCCGTCGGCGTAGAAGGCCGTGCCGGGCGTGTAGGCCACGAGCTCCTTGACCGCGCGCGGCAGCATGCCCTTGGAGTCGAGCGACTCGGGCAGGGTCAGCCACACGAAGAAGCCACCGTTCGGCTTCGTCCAGGAGAGGTCGGGCAGGAACTCCCCCAGTGCGGACAGCATGGCGTCACGGCGCTCGGCGTAGATGCCCCGGAAGGTGTCGACCTGGCCCTTCCAGTCCGCCGCGTCGAGGTACGCGTTCACGACGTACTGGCCGAAGGAGTTCGGTGCGAGCACGGCCGACTCGTTGGCGAGCACGAGCTTCTCGCGGATGGCGTGCGGCGCGAGTGCCCAGCCGACGCGGAAGCCCGGTGCGAGGGTCTTCGAGAAGGAGCCGAGGTACACCACGCCCTCTTCGTCGATCGATCGGATCGCCTGCGGCGCCGGCTCGTCGAACCAGAGGAGCCCGTACGGGTTGTCCTCGAGCACGAGGATGTTGTTCGACCGACAGATGTCGAGCACCTCGATGCGGCGCTCGCGGCTCATGGTGACGCCGGCGGGGTTGTGGAAGTTCGGGATCGTGTAGAGGAACTTGATCCGCTTGCCCTGGGTGCGGAGGTTCGCGATCGCCTCGCGCAGCGCCTCGGGGACGAGACCGAGTTCGTCCGTCGTGACGTGCACCGTCTCGGCCTGGTACGACCGGAAGACCCCGATCGCGCCGACGTACGACGGTGACTCGGCGAGCACGACGTCACCCGGATCGATGAAGAGCCGTGTGACGAGGTCGAGGGCGTGCTGCGAGCCCGTGGTGACCACGACGTCCTCGGCGCTGGCACGGATGCCCTCGAGGCTCATGACGTCCACGATGTGCTCGCGGAGGGACCGCAGGCCCTGTCCGCCGCCGTACTGGAGCGCCATGGCGGAGTGCTCGTTCATGACACGGTCCAGGGAGCCCGTGACGAGCTCTCTGGGGAGCGCGGAGACGAACGGCATGCCGCCGGCCAGCGAGACCACTTCGGGGCGCGAGGCGACGGCGAACAGGGCTCGGACCTCGGAGGCGCTCAGCCCGGCGGTGCGCTGGGCGTAGGAGTCGTACCAGGGGTCGAGGCTGTTGCCGTTCGTCATCGAGTGCTCCGTTCAGTGGGACATTCCCGCCACACTACGACATCGGCCCGGGGAACCAGGGTTCCGCGACGGGGCCGATCGTCATCCGGTGGCTCCGGACGAGAACGGCCCCGCTCTCCGGGGAGAGCGGGGCCGTTCGGGTGGGGCGACCTACGCGAGGAACTCGGCGAGGTCGGCCTCGAGCGCGGGCTTCGGCTTGGCGCCGATGACGGTCTTGACGACCTCGCCGCCCTTGAAGACCTTCATCGCCGGGATCGACGTGATCTGGTAGTTCATGGCCGACTGTGGGTTGTCGTCCACGTTGAGCTTCACGATCTCGATCTTGCCGGCGTGCTCTTCGGCGATCTGGTCGAGGATCGGCGAGACCGCGCGACACGGGCCACACCACTCGGCCCAGAAGTCGACGAGGATCGTCTTGTCGGACTTGAGGACCTCGTCCGAGAAGGTGGCGTCGGTGACAGCCTTGGCGTTGGACATGTGTGCTCCTTCGAGAAGTCGTTCAGGGGGTACAACGGCGATGCCGTCGTGGTATTCCGAGGCGGGTCAGGCCCGGGCGGCGATGACGTCGACCATGGCCGGCTCGGTCGGGGCGACGCCCTCGGCCTCTTCCGTCAGAGCGTCGTCGAGCTCGGCGAGGTACTTCTCGGCGTCGAGCGCGGCGACCGTGCCCGAACCGGCAGCCGTGATGGCCTGACGGTAGGACGGGTCGATGACATCACCGGCGGCGAAGACACCCGGCAGGTTGGTCTTCGACGAACGGCCCTGGACGGCGATCGTGCCCTCGGGCGCGATGTCGATCTGGCCGTGGATCAGGTGCGTGCGCGGGTCGTTGCCGATCGCGATGAACAGGCCGTCCAGTGCGAGCTCGGACTCCTCCCCCGTCACGGTGTCCTTGAGCGTGACGCCCTCGACCGCGGAGTCACCCGTGATGCCGGTGACTTCCTTGTTCCAGGCGAACTCGATCTTCGGGTCGTTCATCGCGCGGTCCTGCATGATCTTCGACGCACGCAGGGAGTCCTTGCGGTGGATGACCGTCACCTTGTCGGCGAAGCGGGTGAGGAACGTCGCCTCTTCCATCGCGGAGTCGCCACCACCGACGACGGCGATGTTCTTCTGTCGGAAGAAGAAGCCGTCGCAGGTCGCGCACCACGAGACACCGTGGCCGGACAGGCGCTCTTCGTCGGGGAGGCCGAGGTGACGGTAGGCCGAGCCGGTGGCGTAGATGACCGCGAGGGCCTCGTACGTCTCGCCGGAGCCGACCGTGACCTTCTTGACCTTGCCGGTGAGGTCGACGGAGACGGCGTCGTCGTACAGGACCTCGGCACCGAACTTCTCGGCCTGTTCCTGCATCTTGATCATGAGGTCGGGGCCCTGGATCCCTTCGGGGAAGCCCGGGAAGTTCTCGACCTCGGTCGTCTTGGTGAGTTCACCGCCCGTCTCGACACTGGAGGCGACGATGAGCGGCTTGAGCTCTGCGCGCGCTGCGTAGATGCCGGCGGTGAACCCGGCCGGGCCGGAACCGATGATGATGAGCTGGCGCATGCCTGATTGCCCTTCCGTTGCGTCTGACCGGGTCAACCCATCGTACCGGCGAGGCATTCCACACGCCCCGTGAGCGTGCGGTGCCCGGCAGGGATCAGCGGCCGAGCTTGCTGCGGAGCATCCGGACGGCGTTGCCGATCTCGCCGTTCTTCGCGACGACGAGGGCTCCGAAGTACACGGCTGCCATCACCGCGCCGGCGAGGACGAGGGTGATGGCCGCTCCGGTGAAGTCGGCCATCGCGAAGCCGCTCGCCGAGAACGACCCGAAGAAGTTCACGACGAGGAGTCCCACGACGCCCGCGATGAGCGCGGCGATGACGAACTGCACGTGCGAACGGGTGACCACGGGTCCTTCGATGCCACCGAGCCGCTTGCGGACGAGCACCAGGGCGACGATCGTCTGCGCGGTGCCCGCGAGGGTGGTGCACGCTGCGATCGCGACACCGATCGCCTCGTTCGGGAGCGTGCTGACCGCGAGGGCACCGATCACGAACAGCACCGACTGGACGCACTGCATGAGGAACGGCGTCCGGTGGTCGTGCATCGCCCAGAAGACGCGCTGGATGATGAACAACATGCTGAAGAGCACGAGCCCCGGCATGTAGGCCAGCAGGACCGCGCCGATCGACAGTGCCCCATCGAAGGTGTTGGAGAACATGCGTCCGAACGGCACGGCGACGACCATCAGCGCGATCGAGGCGAAGACGGTGAACAGTCCGACGATCCGCAGCGAGAGCGACAGGTTCTTCCGCACGGCGTCGAGGTCGCCGCGTTCCGCGTCGTGGCTCATCCGTGTGAAGTACGCCGTCGCGATGGAGACCGTGATGATCGAGTGCGGCAGCATGAAGAGCAGCCAGGCGTTCTGCAGCACCGCGTTGCCCGCGGCACCGGAACCCAGCGATGCGACGCGTGACTGCACGATGCCGGCCAGCTGGGTGACGAGGATCATCGCGAACAGCCACCCCGCCGCGGTGCCCGTGGACTTCAGGCCGACGCCGCGCCAGCGGAAGTCAGGTCGGAAGCTCAGGCCAGCCCGGCGCCAGAAGAACGGCAGGAAGGCGGCCTGAGCGAGCACGCCCAGGGTTGCACTGCCGGCGAGGACGGCGATCTTGAGCGGAGTCCAGTCGTCGACGCCGGAGTTCGCGGCCCTGCCACCGAACATGGCGATGAAGACGACGAGCCCGGCGATCGAGATGACGTTGTTGATGAGCGGCGCCCACGTGAACGGGCCGAAGACCTGCTTCGCGTTGAGGACCTCGCCGAGCAGGGAGTACATCGCGTAGAAGAGGATCTGCGGCAGGCACCAGAAGGCGAACGCCACCGCGAGGTCGATCTGACCGGGCGTGAACCCCTTGCCCTCGCCTGACGCGGTCTGCGCGTACACCTGCACGAGCAGTGGGGCGATCAGGGTCGCGACGACGGCGATGACGATGAACAGGGATCCGCCGAGCGTCACGATCTTGTTGACGTAGGCCGTGCCACCGTCGGTGTGCTGCTTCATCGCACGCACGATCTGCGGGATGAGCACGGCGGACAACAGGCCACCCGCGATCAGCGCGTAGATGTTGTTCGGGAGCTGGTTGGACACCGCGAACGCGTCCGCCGCCGGTGACTGCGTCTGCCCGATCGCGTACGCCAGCACGAAGGTCTTCGCGAAGCCGAGGATGCGCGACAGCATCGTGCCGGCGGCCAGCATCGCGCTCGCCCGGCCGAGGCTGCGCTCGGCGACCGGCTCGGCGTCGACGTCGGGCTGGGGCTGGCTGGTGCTGATGGTCGGCTCCTCGGGGTCGCGGTCGTCCGCGACGGTGTTGCGTGCGGCATCGGACGGGAGGCTCGGCTCGGCTCCGGCGCGCGCGATGGCGTCCTGCAGGGGGCCCTGGTCCACCGCCGTGGTCGCCGCTGCAGCCGGGGCTGCGGCCGCCGCTCCGGTGGCCGCGCCGGCCGTGGACGCGGCCACGCTGGGTGCGGGGGCCGCTCCGGAGCGGTGATCCGTGCCTCCAGACCGGGTGGTGGACGCCTGCGCGCCCCCGACCGTCGGCTGGACCGCCAGGGGGCGGTTCGGGTCGTCGTCGTCCTCGTCGTCGAGTTCGCCGTTGCGGCGGCGGATGCGCTTGCGGATGCTGCGGAAGATGCCGAAGCCGAAGATGCCGATCAGGGCGATCGCGGCGGCCGCGGTGATGACCGTCTCCCACTGCGCCTGCACGTTCAGTTCGACGGTCGCGGGCTGGGCCACGGCGACGCCGGTCGGGCTCGAGAGCGACATCGTCAACTCGACCTTGCCGTTCGCGACCGACTGCACGGGGACGGTCGCGCGGGTGGAGGAGTCGGGCTGGATCTCGACGACGATGTCGTTGCGGACGACCCGCAGCGCCGAGTTGGACGGTTGCACGGACAGGTGCACCGTGACCGGGTAGGCGGAGCTGTTGCGGATGGACACCGGCAGGGACGACCGGTCGCCGAGCAGGGTGAGGCTGCTCGAGTCGACGATGCCGACCTCGGTGGTGCTCTTCGCCCAGGCGGCCGTGCGGGCCTCGACCGCGGCGGCGAGCCCCTGGTCGTCGTCACGCCACGCGTTCGAGGCGAGCGCGAGCAGACGGAGCCGGGCCGGGGCGGTCAGCTGGTTCGGGTCGCCGAGGATCGTCGCGAACGCGGAGAGCCCCTGTTCCCCCCGCACGAGTCGCTGCAGCTGGTCGATGCGGGCCTCGCCGGTGGACGCGCTGGCGAGCGTGAGCGACCCGGCGACGGCCTTCGAGGCGGTGGAGAGGTCGGCCGGGGCGACCCAGGCGGTGCTCTCGAGGGCGTCCAGCGCCTGGCTGAGCCGGGTGGAGTCGGACGGCCACTCGCGCCCGAGGGTCAGCAGGATCGGCCCCGTGGCGGTGGCGGCACGGGCCGAGGTGGCCAGCGTCGCGGTGAGCTCGGACATCGTCGACGACCAGGTCTGCCGGTCGGTGGCGGCGGCGGCTCGGCGGAGCATCGACGACATCGACTGGTCGGAGACGAGCACGTGGTCGTCGCCGATCTTCTCGGACGCGGTGATGGTGGTGTCCGCGCCGGCCGAGGTGTTGCCGCTCGAGACGATGGTGGTCTTCGTGCCGGCACGCTCGAGGGCGGGCAGGTCGGCGGAGGACACGGTGCCCTCGGTCGGCCAGGCGATCGAGTCCATCGAGTACGGGAAGTCGAGCAGGGACTCCGTGGTCGGCAGCGTCTCCTGCGCCTGGTCGGCACCGTCGTCGGTCGTGGTGCCGTCGCTCGAGGCCTCGGTGGGGGCCGGCGACGAGGTCTGCCCCGGTGTGGCCGTCGGAGTCGGTGCCGGGGTCTCGGCGCCGGGGAAGTTCTCGGACTTGACGGACTGGTCGAGGGAGATCGGCGACAGGATGCCGTCGGACCCGGCCTGGCGCAGGCCGGTGACGTCGGCGTCGGCGTAGGGCAGCGCGAAGGTCTCGTTGCGCAGTGCTTCGAGACGCTGCAGCCAGGTGATCGCACTCGACGGGGCGTTGTCGCCGAGGATCCGGATCGAGGCGATGATCCGCGGGTCCACCGCCACGGCGACGTTGTGGTCCTCGGCTGCGTCGAGCTGCTGCGTGAGCGTGCCGTCGACCGAGGTCGCGGCGGCCAGCACGGGGGCGGTGAGGATGCCGTCGGTCGACTTCGGCACGGTGATCGGCATCGCGACCGAGACGCTGACCGGGGCCTGTTCGAAGTCCGGGTACCAGGTGATGGCGGAGCGGTCGACGGCGAAGGCGTCGCCCGCCGTGTACTCGGCCGCGATGCGGCGGGCGCCGAACGAGGAGTACCCGCCGAGCGCCACGTTGCCGGAGACGATCTCGACCGAGTCGATGGTGATCGAACGGTGCGCCGGGATCGCCGGGATGTCCACGGAGTCCATCGGGGCGCCGAGGTAACCGGTTGTGGTGGTGTCGCTGAGCCAGCTCGCCAGGACGTCGCGCGTGCTCACCGAGCGGAAGATGTCGAACTCCGCGGTGCCGGCCGGCAGCGCCGCGTCGGTGTCGTTCGTGACGGTGACCGACAGGGTGAGGTCCTGGTCGCGCTGGACGACGCCACGGTTCGCGGGGGCGATCGAGATGGTCGCCTTCCCCGCGTCTGCGGCGGCCGGATCGGCGACGTGGCTCTTGGCGGCGGACACCGTGGCGGCCGAGGCGTGATCGGTGGCGACGGGCGCGACGACCAGGCCGAGCGCGACGAGGGTCGACGCGGCTGCGGCGAGCGTGGTGCGGAGCATCTGCATACGGGGAGCGGGCCACGGGGTCGGTTCGGGCCGAGCACGAGTGTATGAGGCGCGACCATGAACAGGTCCCGTGCGCGCGCGGCTTGTGGAGAACTCGGGGCCTCGATCTGGGAGGATGAGCACCGTCATGCAGTCCGTTGCCCAGGCCGTCGAACGACTCGACGCACTCGCCACCACCGAGCCCGTCGACCTCCTCGCTCGGGCCTTCGCCGACGCCGGACACGAACTCGCCCTCGTCGGCGGCCCCGTCCGTGACGCGTTCCTCGGCCGTCCGGTGACCGATCTGGACTTCACCACCGACGCCCGGCCGGACGAGATCCTGCGCATCGTCGAACCCATCGCGAGTGCCACCTGGGACGTCGGTCGCCAGTTCGGCACCATCGCCGCACGGGTCGCCGGCGAGCAGGTCGAGATCACCACGTACCGCAGCGACGTCTACGACGGCGAGACCCGCAAGCCCGAGGTCGCGTTCGGCGACACCATCGAGGACGACCTGCTCCGTCGCGACTTCACGGTCAACGCGATGGCCCTGCGGCTGCCGGACCGCGAGCTCGTCGACGTGCACGGTGGCGTCGAGGACCTGCTCGCCGCACGGCTCCGGACGCCCCAGACCGCGGTCGTCTCGTTCCGCGACGACCCCCTGCGGATGATGCGCGCGGCACGGTTCACGTCCCAGCTCGGCTTCACCGTCGACGATGACGTGCGGGCCGCGATGGAGGAACTCGTCGCGTCGATCGACATCGTGTCCGCCGAGCGGGTCCGCGACGAGCTCGTCAAGCTGCTCAACACCGACGATCCGGTCCCCGGCCTCCGGCTGCTCGTCGACACCGGCCTCGCCGAGCGGTTCCTGCCCGAGCTGCCCGAGATGCGGCTCGAGGTCGATGAGCACCACCACCACAAGGACGTCTACGAGCACTCCCTCACCGTGCTCGAGCAGGCGATCGGGTACGAGGCCGAGCGGCACGCCGGCGATCCCCCGGACACCGTGCTCCGGCTCGCGGCGCTGCTGCACGACATCGGCAAGCCCGCGACGCGCAAGCTCGAGCCCGGCGGCGCCGTGAGCTTCCACCACCACGACCTGGTCGGCTCGAAGATGGCGAAGAAGCGACTCCGCGCGCTCCGCTTCGACAACGACACCATCGCCGCGGTGTCCCGCCTGATCGAGCTGCACCTGCGCTTCTTCGGGTACACCGAGGGCGCCTGGACCGACTCCGCCGTCCGCCGCTACGTCCGTGACGCCGGACCCCAGCTCGAACGGCTGCACGAGCTCACTCGATCGGACGTCACCACCCGCAACCGCCGCAAGGCCGACCGGCTGGCGTTCGCCTACGACGACCTCGAGGACCGCATCAAGGTGCTGTCCAAGCAGGAGGAGCTCGAGTCGATCCGTCCGGACCTGACCGGCGACGACATCATGCGGATCCTCGACATCCCGCCGGGGCGTGCCGTGGGCGAGGCCTACCGGTTCCTGCTCGAGGCCCGGATGGACGAAGGGCCCCTCGGACCGGAGACGGCCGAGGAGCGCCTGCGCGAGTGGTGGAGCACCCGAGGCGACGCCGACGCCTGAGGCGACCCCAGCGCCCGAGGCGACGCCGACGCCTGCGACGCGACCGCCTGACGGGCGGGACCGCTCTCCACAGGCCGGTGGCGCGCCTCCAGGCAGTCCGGTAGGCTACCCAGGTTGCCCCTCGCGCACCTGCGTGGTCTGGGGCACATGCATCAACCCTCCTGCCCCGGGAACCGCCCGGGGCCGCTGAGACCAGAGGAGGTGGGTTCCGCATGCACCAGTACGAACTGATGGCGATCCTCGACCCCGAGATCGATGAGCGCACCGTCGCTCCCAGCCTGGACAAGTTCCTGGCCGTGATCCGCAACGCGGGTGGCACCGTCGACAACGTGGACGTCTGGGGCCGTCGCCGGCTCGCTTACGAGATCGCGAAGAAGTCCGAGGGCATCTACGCCGTCGTCGACTTCACGTCGTCGCCCGAGGCAGCCAAGGAGCTCGACCGTCAGCTCGGTCTCTCCGAGGCCGTGCTCCGCACGAAGGTCCTCCGCGCTGAAGAGGGCATCGCGCAGGTCGCCGCCCAGAAGCAGCGTGACGAGGCTCGCGCGGCCCGCAAGGCCGCCAACGCCTCCGCAACCGCGACCGCGAGCGCCGAGTAACCCGTGGCCGGCGAAACCGTCATCACGGTGGTGGGCAACCTCACCGCGGACCCCGAGCTGCGCTACACGCAGAACGGGCTCGCCGTGGCGAACTTCACCATCGCGTCGACCCCTCGCACGTTCGACCGTCAGGCGAACGAGTGGAAGGACGGCGATGCGCTGTTCCTCCGCGCGAGTGTGTGGCGCGAGTTCGCCGAGCACGTGGCGGGGTCGCTGACGAAGGGCTCGCGCGTCATCGCGCAGGGTCGTCTGCGTCAGCGTTCCTACCAGGACCGTGAGGGCCAGCAGCGCACGAGCATCGAGCTCGAGGTCGACGAGATCGGCCCGTCGCTCCGCTACGCGACCGCACAGATCACCCGTGCAGCGGGTGGCAGTGGCGGCGGTCGTGGCCAGGTCGGCGGCGGCGGCAGCGCCCCCGCGGGCAACGGCGGCGGCAACTGGAACAACAACGGTGGCGGTCAGTCGGACGCGCCCTGGTCTCCCCAGGGTGGCCAGCAGGGTGGCGGCAACGCACAGTCGAACGACGTGTGGAGCACCCCCGGCGGCAACTTCGACGACGAGACCCCGTTCTGATCCTCAGCGTTCCGACGGACACACAACTTTTCTTCTAAGGACAAATCACTATGGCTGGAAAGAGCACCGGCGACCGCCGGAAGCCTCGCGGCAAGGGCGGCAAGAACGCTGCTCCCGCGAAGTCGATCAAGGTCGGCGTCATCGACTACAAGGACGTTGCGACCCTTCGCAAGTTCATCTCGGAGCGTGGAAAGATCCGCGCCCGTCGCATCACCGGCGTCTCCGTCCAGGAGCAGCGCCTCATCGCCCGTGCCGTGAAGAACGCCCGTGAGATGGCGCTCCTCCCCTACGCCGGCTCCGGCCGCTGATCGGAGGTCGACACATGTCGAAGCTCATCCTCACCCACGAGGTCTCCGGCCTCGGTTCCGCTGGTGACGTCGTCGACGTCAAGAACGGCTACGCCCGCAACTACCTCATCCCCCAGGGCTTCGCTGTCGCGTGGTCCAAGGGCGGCGAGAAGCAGGTCGAGTCGATCCGTGCCGCGCGTACCGCGCGCGAGCTCGCCACCATCGAAGAGGCACAGGACCTCAAGATGAAGCTCGAGAACGCGACCATCACCCTGTCGGTCAAGGCCGGCAAGGACGGTCGTCTGTTCGGCTCCGTCCGTCCGGGCGACGTCGCTGACGCCGTCCAGGCGCAGGGCGTCGGCTCGCTCGACAAGCGCAAGGTCGAGGTCCCCGCGACCATCAAGACCGTCGGTGACCACGAGGCCACCGTGCGCCTGCGCGAGGACATCACTGCAGTGATCTCGCTCAAGGTCGTCGCTGCCAAGTAGCACTGACGTTCCGCTCCACGACGGGCGGGTCTCCTCCGGGAGGCCCGCCCGTCGTTGCGTTCCGGGGGCGGTCGCGCGGCTTGTCCCACTGCTGTCGCCGACATGGTCACGGGCCTGGAGGCGCGGCTCGACTCGGGCTGGCTGGTTACGGTTCAGACGGGGTCGCGCTGGCTGGGAACAGGCCGAGAACTCTTCCCACAGGAGGGGTCCTTGTCAAGTCGTTTTACACAGTGGAAACGTGTCAAATCGGAACCTTCAAGGGGTACTTGAACCCCACTTTTCCACACACCGTGTGCAACAGAAAACCCCAGGTCAAATGGTCGAAAGTGTGTTCGTACGGGTCCTTTTCCACAGGCCCGTCCACAGTTCTCCACACAGCGCTCCGGCGTGTTCCGCAGGCTCTCCACAGAGTTATCCACAGGGCCGTTTGTTGGGGATAACTCTGGGGCCGTACGTTGGCCCAGCGACTCGGGGATGTCGGTTGCCGGGGGTAGAAACAGGGGTGCGGGTTCCGGCCGGTGGATGCTGTCCCGCCGGTCCAGGTCCGTGTCGTCAACAGAGGAGAGCGTGTGTCGATCGCACATCTTGAGCCCGCACCGCAGGACTACGCGGAGCGAGGCATGGAACGCACCCCGCCGCACGACATGCTCGCGGAGCAGTCGACCATCGGTGGCATGCTCCTGTCGAAGGACGCCGTCGCCGACGTCATCGAGACCGCCCGTGGCGTGGACTTCTACGTCCCCAAGCACGAGGTCATCTTCGACGCGATCCTGTCGCTCTACTCGCACGGTGAACCCACCGACGTCATCGCCGTCACCGACGAGCTGACCAAGACCGGGCTGCTGTCCCGCGCCGGCGGCGCCGAGTACCTGCACAGCGTCACGAGCATGGTGCCCACCGCCGCGAACGCCGGCTACTACGCCGGCATCGTCGCCGAGAAGGCCGTGCTCCGCCGCCTGGTCGACGCCGGCACCCGCATCGTCCAGATGGGCTACGCGTCCGAGGGTGAGGTCACCGACCTCGTCAACAGCGCGCAGGCCGAGGTCTACAACGTCGCCGGTGGTGTGCAGACCGAGGACTACGTCCCGCTGACCGACGCCATCTCGGCCGCGCTCGACGAGATCGAGGCCGCCAAGGGCCGCGACGGCCAGATGACCGGCGTGCCGACCGGGTTCGCGCAGCTCGACGGCCTGACGAACGGCTTCCACCCCGGACAGCTCATCATCGTCGCTGCCCGACCGGCCCTCGGTAAGTCGACCCTGGCGCTCGACCTGTGCCGCGCCGCCGCGATCAAGCACGACCAGACCGCCGCGTTCTTCTCGCTCGAGATGGGTCGTGCCGAGATCGCGATGCGTCTGCTCTCCGCCGAGACCAGCGTGCCGCTGCAGAACATGCGCAAGGGCACCGTGGACTCCCGCGACTGGACCACCATCGCGCAGACCCGCGGTCGCATCAACGACGCCCCGTTCTTCATCGACGACTCCCCCAACATGACGCTCGTCGAGATCCGCGCCAAGTGCCGTCGACTCAAGCAGCAGCACAACCTGAAGCTCGTGGTCATCGACTACCTGCAGCTGATGACCTCGGGCAAGAAGGTCGAGAGCCGCCAGCAGGAGGTCTCCGAGTTCTCGCGTGCCCTGAAGCTGATGGCCAAGGAGCTCCAGGTGCCCGTCATCGCCCTGTCGCAGCTGAACCGTGGTCCGGAGCAGCGTGCCGACAAGAAGCCGGCGATCTCCGACCTCCGTGAGTCCGGCTCCATCGAGCAGGACGCTGACATGGTCATCCTGCTGCACCGCGAGTCGGCGTACGAGAAGGACAACCCGCGTCAGGGTGAGGCGGACCTGATCGTGGCGAAGCACCGTAACGGACCGACGGACACCATCACCGTGGCCTTCCACGGGATGTTCTCGCGGTTCGTCGACATGCCGCAGTAGGCGCATGGGCGCGCGACGCCTCGCCGACGTCGCGTCGACTAGCGGGCGATCGTGAGTGCCCCGTTGTCCTCGTGGATGCGGCCGTCCTTCGGGACCCACACGCGCAGGCCGTCGAGCCTGGCCGTGGTGAAGGACGAGGCGTCGTCCTGCAGCAGGTTGGTCACGGCCTCCGGTGCGGGGAGCCGCTGGTCGCGTCCGACGACGACGGCGACGTAGGGGCCGCGGTCGAGTCGGTTGGTGCCGTGGTCGCCGACGTACGGCTGGAAGAGCGTGGGAGTCGCCGACACGAACAGGATCCGACCGTCGGGCACATCGTGCTCCTCGAGGTACCCGGGCAACAGCGCGATCCCGGTCGGGTGCGCCCGCGCGACGGCCTGGCTCACCCGGAACGAGGGGACGACGAGCGTCGCGACGAGGACCAGCACGACCGGGACGGTCAGGGCCCTCGGGGGGACGGTGGCGAGTCGCGCGAAGCCGATGGCGGTGAGGACCAGCAGGAACGGCATCCACGCGGTGTAGTAGGTCGGCAGCGCGATCTTGGCCACGACGACGTAGAACCCGACGAGCAGCACCAGGGATGCGCCGACGTACGCGACCAGGCGGTCCGCCCGTACCACCAGGGCAGCGAGCACACCGATCGCGAGGACGACGAGCATCCCCTTGCCGGTGCCGTCGAGCAAGAACCGGAAGCTCGCCCACCACGGTGCGAACGTGTAGATCTGCCCGTCGATCGTGATCGGGTGCCCGTTGGTGTTCTGCCCCTCCTGGAACGCGACCATGTACTGGATCGCCGAACGGATGCCCATCGGGACGTACAGGGCGACGAACGTGACCGTGAAGGCGGCGACCCACAGCACGCCGCCGACGAGGCCCTTCCGCCAGACCTTGAACAGGACCGGGAGCAGCAGGAACGCCGGGAGCAGCACGATGGTCGACAGCTTGGACGTGACCGAAGCAGCCATGAGCACGCCGGAAACGGGAGCGAGCCACCAGGCCCGCTCGCTGCGGATCCACCACCACGCGGCGACGATCGCGAACACGGCGAAGGCCGTCATCACCGGGTCGAGCAGGGCGAGCCGGTCGACGCGGGCACCCGCACCACCACGCGGAGTCAGCCACCACAGCGACGCCGCCAGCAGGGCACCCCAGTACCCGATCTCGCGACGCAGCCACAGGTACAGGACCACGCCGACCGCGAAGGTGAGCACGCCGACGAGGACCCGCGGGCCGATCGGACCCTGCCCGGTGAGGAGCTGCACGAGCCCGAACAGGTACTTGGCCGTCGGCGGGTGTTCGCGGTTCGCGGCGAAGTCGCCGTGGACGTACTGCCACCCGCTCTGCAGGTAGATGTTCTCGTCGCCGGTGATGTTCGAGCCGGCCAGGTTCCAGAAGCACTGGTAGAGCGCGGCGATCACGACGAGGGAGGCGATCGTCAGGCGGAGGCGGAGGTCGCCGGCGAACCCGGACACTCGTGATGGCACCAGACGAACCTACTGGCCCTCCGACCGTCTTCGGCATCGACGTGTTAGGTTGTGCACAACCTAATGGAGCACAACGTGAAACTCACCAGCTGGATCGACCTCGTCGCCGGTGGCCTGCTCGCCGGTCACGGCATCGCCACGGTTCGCCGCACCCCGCTGCGCGCACGAGCCCAGCAGATGCAGCGACGTGGATTCGAGCCGGGCGTCCCACACGCGCTCGGTATCCCTGCCCTGGAAGTCCTGTCCGGGCTCGGACTCGCCACTGCAGCGGTCCGCCGCGCCCCCGGGAGCGACCTGGTCGGCACCGGCTCCGCCGTCGCGGCGACGGCCCTCGGTGGGACCCGGCTCGTGATCGACCGCGAAGACGGCTCGGTGACGAGCACGACCGGTGGTGCTGCTGCACTCACACTCGCCGGTGTGCTGCGGCTGCTCACCTCGACCCGCGGCCGTCCGGTCGCCCGGATCCTCACGCTCGGTTCCGCCGCTGCCGCGATCAGCTTCGAGGCCGCACGTCGACGCCGCGTCCTCCGCAGGCGCTGACCTCGGCCCCCCACTCCACCGAACCCCACCACCACCGTGAAAGGCACCACCCCGATGGCAACCCGCACCCCCGCAGTCCGTTCCACCCGCCCCCGGACCATCGTCCGCATCCTGTTCGGCGCGATGCTCACCTGGGCCGGCATCAGCCACCTGACGGTGGCGCGCGAGGAGTTCCAGGCGCAGGTGCCGAAGTTCGTGCCGCTGCCGACGGACGTCACGGTGATCGCCTCCGGCGTGGTGGAGATCTCCCTCGGGGCTGCGCTGATGCTCCTGGCCCGGCGCCAGGTGACCGTCGGGTGGGTCGTCGCGGTGTTCTTCCTCGCGGTCTTCCCCGGCAACATCGCGCAGTGGATGCACCACCGCGACGGGTTCGGTCTGGACACCGACACCAAGCGCTTCGTCCGCCTGCTGTTCCAGCCCGTGCTCATCGCTGTCTCGCTGTGGGCGACGAACGCGCTGCGCAAGCGCCGCTGAACCGGCCCGCGCGAGCGCCACTGACCGACGCTGCGCCCGCGCGACCGTGACCATGGGGCAGAATCGGCCCCATGAGCGGGGACGACATGGACCAGCCGCGCGTGGTCGCGGTGAGCAAGGACGGCGAGCACCGGTTCAGCAAGCCGTTGGTCGACGCGGTGACGCTCGTGGCGGGGTGGGGCATCGAGGGTGATGCCCACGCCGGCACGACCGTGCAGCACCGCTCCCGGGTCGCGCGTGACCCGTCCCAGCCGAACCTGCGCCAGGTCCACCTGCTGCACGCCGAGCTGTTCGACGAGGTCGCCGAAGCCGGGTTCAGCGTCGAACCGGGGCAGATGGGCGAGAACGTCACGACCAGTGGCATCGACCTGCTCGGGCTGCCCGAGGGAGCAGTGCTGCACCTCGGCGACGACGCCTCCGTGCAGGTCACGGGCCTGCGGAACCCGTGCCAGCAGATCAACGGCTTCGAGCCGGGACTCCTCCGTGCCGTGTTGGGGCGCGCCGAGGACGGCACGGTCGAGCGCAAGGGCGGGGTGATGAGCGTCGTGCTCACCGGTGGCACGGTCCGGCCGGGCGATCGCATCCGGGTCGAGCTCCCCGACGGTGAACGACGACCCCTCCAGCCCGTCTGATGACGCAGCGCGTGCGACGCGTCCTGGTACTCGGCGGAACCGGTTGGCTCGGGCGAACGATCGTCGACGAGCTGCTGTCCGAGGGCGCCGACGTCACCTGCCTCGCCCGGGGCACGACCGGAACCGTTCCGGAGGGAGCGCGCTTCGTCCAGTCGGATCGAGCCCTGGCCGGCGCGTACGAACAGGCCACCGGGAACTGGGACGAGGTCATCGAGCTCGCCAGCGCCCCCGAACTCGTCGCCCCGGCGCTCGACGCCCTCGCCGACCGAGCCGCGCACTGGACCCTGGTGTCCACGGTCTCGGTGTACGCGGACAACGACGAACCGGGCGCCGACGAGTCCACCCGGCTGGTGGAGCCGAAGGACCCGTCCGAGTACGCCGACGCGAAGGTCCTCGCCGAGCGCATGACGCGGCTCCGGCTCGGGTCACGGCTGCTCATCGCACGCCCGGGGCTGATCGTCGGCCCCGGCGACCCGAGTGACCGGTTCGGGTACTGGCCGGCACGCCTCGACCGCGGTGGGCCGGTGCTGGTGCCGACGACGGCGGAGCGGTTCGTCCAGGTGATCGACGTCGCGGACCTCGCCGCCTGGCTCGTCCGTGCCGGGAGCGACGGGTTCGTCGGCACGGTCAACGCCGTGGGCGCTCCGACGCCGATGCAGGAGTTCTTCCGATGCGTGGCCGAGGTCACCGGGTTCGACGACGAGCTGGTCACGGTCGACGACGACGTCCTGCTTGCACACGACGTGGCCTACTGGGCCGGACCGCGATCACTCCCCCTGTGGATCCCGGTGTCGGAGGCCGGGTTCGCGCAGCGCTCCGCGGTGGCGTTCACGGACGCCGGCGGAGTGACACGACCCCTCCGGGACACCGTGGTGCGGGTGCTCGAGGACGAGCGTGCCCGCGGGACGGATCGGGAACGCCGTGCCGGCCTCACCGCGACAGCGGAACGGGCGATCCCCACCAGGTAGACGCGCGGTCCCCGCGAGCGAGATCAGGACGCGGCGGCAGCCTGTTCGTACAGACTCGTCGCCAGGTCGTTGAGCACCTCGTGCAGTTCGCCCTTGTGCGCCCCATCGACGGCCCGGAGCATCGCTGTGTACCGCTCCTGGTAGTCCGACACGACGACATGACCCGGGGGCAGCAGCCGCAGCAATGAGCCCCGGCGGTCGGCCGGGTTCGGTGCGCGCTCGAGCAGGCCGGCGGTGCTCATCCGGTCGATCATGTTCGTCACCGCGCCCGAGGTCAGCCCCAGGTACCCCGCGACCTCGGTCGGCGTGGAGTACCCGGTGTCACTGATGAGGACCAGGGCGCGGAGGGCGTTCTCGTGCACGCCCGCACGAGCGCTCAGCTGACTCACCAGGCTCGCGTTCGCACGTACGACGGCGGTGAACGCGGCCATGAGATCGGCCGCGTCGTCGTCGTTCGGTGCTGCTGCCACGAGGGCCTTCTTCCGTGTCGGGGACCGGGGGACAAGGGGCGTCCCCCGCACTGGGGTAAGTATACGAGTGGTCAACTTGGTGAATCAGTGACTATCTTAACCATTGAAGCAAAACGGCCCGAACGCCTTGCTTCCCCCAACTTCCTGCAACCACCACCGAACGAAGAGGTACCCCGTGTCCACCAAGCTCCGCACCTCCGCACTGAAGCGGATCCGCTTCGCCCCCGTGGCGCTCCTCGCGGGTATCTTCGCCGCCGTCCTGCTCTCCCTCTCGCTCACCGGCACCCTCTCCGGGTTCGCCGCGAGCATCACCAACAGCAGCAACACCGCCGGCAGCGGCACGCTGATCATGCAGGAGCAGAACGCCGGCGCGACCGTCACCTGCCTCAGCACCGACGGCGGCTCGGTCTCGACGAACTCGGCGACCTGCTCGACGATCAACAAGTTCGGCGGCAGCACGACGATGACCCCGGGCAACACGGTCAACACCGCGATCTCGATCAAGAACACCGGCACCGCGAACGCCAGCACCTTCACGCTGAACCCGGGCGCCACGTGCACCCAGTCGGCGAACGGTTCGGCCAACGGCACCGCGACCGACCTCTGCGCCAAGATGAACCTCGTCGTCACCTCCGGTTCGACCACCGTGTTCAGCGGCACCCTCGCCAGCTTCAAGGGTGCGGCGGCGTCGGCCTTCACGATGCCGCAGGCCCCGGCCGCCGGTGCGAGCGTCCCGTTCAACTTCGCGGTGACCCTCGACTCCTCGGCCGGCAACACCTACCAGGGCCTCGCCGCCTCGGTCCCGATGACCTGGACCTTCACGGCCTGATCCAGCCTGATCCGGCCTGATCCGACCCCCCATCACCCCTCCCCCAGACCGGCGACGCT